>CAVCYJ010000131.1:0-8229 GCA_963605995.1 Holdemanella biformis
TTTTTTAATGCTAATTTTTCATTAAGGACACCTTCTTTCGTATATGTATGTTTTGTGGGTAACATAATTATACAGCAAAAGGTGTCCTTTTTGATTGTTTATGCATAAAAAACTGTAACTTTTTATTCCGTATGGGTCTTTCCTGTTTTTCCTCGTAAACTGTAGGTAAAACGGGAAACTTTCTTCCTTAAAAGCGAAATCTCTGAAATAAAATATTTTATTCTGTTATTTTTTGTAGATTTTGACGAGCAGTATCCGGAATCCATGCAGGTTTTCATTGTTAATTCCAAAACATGTCTGTTAATATATTCACGCGTTCTGTTCTTCTGTTTCTTTGGATATTTGTGATATTTTGTCTGTTTTGCAAGAAACTGATTGATTTTTTTCAGAAAACATATATAATAAGAATTAGTTGAATATTTATTGACAATTACCGGTTTTAAGTTCTGCTGATCACGACACAGGATGTCGGATCTTCAGCTAAGAGGGAATCAGGTTGGAATCCTGAACAGTCGTGCTGCTGTATACGTGCAGCTGTGTCTCATATCCATTGCATGTTATATGTGAGAAGGAGAGATTTCAGCGTTACTGCGTGAGTCAGAATACCTGCTTAAGGCTGCCGCCACATACTACACGCAATGGGAAGTGGAAGGGTGATCTTATTCAGTGTACTCTTTTTTACTGAATGGAGAATCCTTTTATCAGATGTTTTCTCTGTTTCGTCCCAGTACGGGCTACCGGCAACCATCGGTTTTTGTTTATCAGTTTCATGATATACTCCGTTGCAGAGAAAGCATAATTCTATTGTAAAGGAGTATTTTTTTATGGCAAACAACGCAAACGGCAGCAACGGCAGAATCCTCCATCGTTTTAACTGTATTCCTTATTTAAAGAGCTGTGTAGATATTCCGGATAACTGTGCCGTTATTTCTGCAAGAACTTTTCAGAACAAATCCGTGATCAGGTCTGTTGTATTTCCCGCAGGCCTGAAACAGATCGACAATAATGCTTTTTCGGGATGTACGAATCTGAAAAAAGTGATTCTTCCCGAGAGCCTGGCTCAGGTCGGAGCTGAGGCCTTTTCGGGATGTACATCTCTGACTTCTGCATATATCCCGGCTGATATTTCTGTGATTTCCAGGGGAATGTTCCGTAATGACCGCAGATTGTCAGATGTGGATTTCTCTGCGAAGAGCAGGCTGGTGAAGCTCCAGGCAGATGCTTTTTCGGAATGCTCTGCATTGGAAAAAATGGTTTTTCCGGATTCTGTTCAGGAAATTGATGACAGGTGTTTTTACAGATGCAGGAATCTGAGTCAGGTTCATTTTCCGGAGAATCTGAAGGTGATCGGCAGACAGGGTTTTTATTTCTGCGGGATGTCTTCGCTGAAGCTCCCTGATTCTCTGGAGGTTCTGGATGAGAGTGCTTTTTTCAAGTGCAGCAATCTGGTTTCGGTTGTTCTTCCTCCTGCTGTCCGTTATCTGGGGAAATGGGCTTTTCACGGATGTAACCGTCTGAAATATCTGGAGGTCCGTCATGATCCGGAGTTTATCGGGGAATGGATCATCAACAGGTCTTCTACGGTCCGCTGCTACAAAGGTTCCCGGATGGACCGGTATTGTCAGGAGGCCGGATTTAATGTGGAATATCTTTAAGGCTGAGGGGGATTTTTATGATGAAGGATACATTTATCTGTGATCAGAAGAACGGATGTACGATTTTTTCTTTTCCGGGAAGGACAAAGATTCTCAGCACCAGTCCCCTGAACGGAGGAATTACCACGCATCTTACCCATGCATTAAATATTAACTGCATGAACGGGGCTTATGAGTGTGAAATGCTGGGAGATACTTATGAGAAGGATCTGATGGCTCATGCCCGTTCGCTGGACATTGATCCGCAGACTGCTACCGCACTGAGCACAGCGGCATGGACGGAGCTTTGTGCGGTCGAAAGGGTTCAGTACCGGGAACTGTCTGTGACTGCTGCCGTTACGGGAGGAATAGATTCCAACGGTATGTCTCCGGGTGATCCTTCTTCTTATTTTGAATGCGGCGGGGCTTACGAAATGCTGCCGCCCGGAACGATCAATGTTTTTATTTATATTAATCAGATGCTCACAGATGCCGCGATGCTCCGGGCACTGATGATCGCTTCGGAAGCGAAGGCTTCTGCTGTTTCACATCTGTTGCTTGGGAGCTGTTATTCAGAAGAGATCGCAACAGGTTCCGGTACGGATGGAACTGTGATCGCATCCTGTATGGAAGGCGAGCTGGTACTCACGGATGCTTCCGGGCATTCGAAGCTGGGCGAGCTGATCGGCAGGGCAGTGAGTCTGGCGGTAAAGCAGGCTTTGATGAAGCAGACTGCCGCCTGTGGCCCGAGACAGTTTCAGGTTCTGGTCCGCACTGCAAGGTATGGGATTTCTGTGGGGCTTCTGTGGGATTTTTATACAGAGCACGAGGAGCTTTTCCGGAGATATCAGATCTGTTTTGCGAAGGCTTCCGAACTGGAGCAGGCTTTTCTCGCACATAACCGCACCAGTAATCTGGTTCTGTATGTATCGCTTTATCTTCATCTGATGGATCAGCTGCGCTGGGGGCTTATCATGGAGCGGGAGGCTGTCCGGGACGGAAGGAGGCTTCTGCTGTCCGGTCTGCACTGCGGCCGGAATACGTTCCTGGCTGACTGTTATCCGGCCGGTGCATGGGAGGAGGAGATATTGAAAGGCTGTTCGCTGAAGGAGCAGCTGATGTATATTCTGATTTTTTATATAGCTGCCGGCTGAGTGTTTGCCGGCTTTCTGCTTTTCTTATAATTTCTGTTTTCGGGCTGTAATCCGACATCTTTTTTTGTAAAAAGAAACTCCATAGAGAATAAGCTGGTGCCGTCCGTCATTTTTCAGATATTCGGTATACCTCCGGTCTGTAATCTGCTTCATAGCTTCCTCACAGGATTTCTCCATTCCTGCTGCTGTTCTGGAATGTTTTAACTCGAATACGATTCCCGAATCAGGATCATCCGGCTCTATTATGATGTCGGCAAAACCCTCTCCTGCTTCTACATTCGATTTGACGAGCCAGTCCGCGTTTCCTGCCAGCAGACCTACTAAAAGAGTATGATAAGAGCTTTCCTTTTCAGGAGTTTTCGTATCAAATACACTGATGGAATTGCCAAGGATCTGGTTGAGATAACCTTCCATTATATCCACTTCACCGTTTCTGACTGCTTTCCAGAAGGATTCCATCTGTTCTGTTTTGCCAAGTACTTTTTCAGTGAACCACTCCCGGATCTGCAGACGGTATACTTCCCGGACCTCCTTATTCGGAATGGCAAGCATATATGTGTCCCGGTCCGTACATCCTGTCTGAGTCAGATACCCGGTTGTAAACAGAACGCTCCAGACATTGTCAATATTATTATCAATTTCATCATATGTTAATTCCAGCCGTATGGATTTTTCGATGGATTCCCTATCCATCAGACGCTCTATTTCATCCCTTGTCGTCTTATTCGCGGTCGAGATGAACTGCCTCACGAGAAAATTTCCGCTGGTATTGATCCAGTAACACTGAGGTTTTGCCTCCGGCTCCTGACAAAGCAGGTCCACATGGTTGATCACATCCCAGGGACAATAGATATCCGCGGCTCCAAAACGGTAACCGTCATACCATTCTTTCATCTCGGCCATATGGGATTCCAGGTGATACTCTCTCAACATGGCTTTTACTTCTTTTTCCGTGAAACCAAACTGTTCATCAAAACGGATATCCGTTATGGAAAGTACCTTGAAGTTGTTCAGCCCGGTAAATACACTTTCCCTCGAAACACGCAGGCATCCGGTCAGGACAGCAAACTGCAGAAATTCGTTCGATTTCAGGCTGTAACCAAACAGGGTGCGTATAAGGGCTACCATTTCCCGATAGTAACCATTTTGATATGCTTTGTCCAGTGGAACATCATATTCATCGATCAGTATGATCGCCTTTTTTCCATAATGCCGATACAGCAGTTCAGACAGAGTCCGCAGAGATGATTCGAGGATTTCCTCGTCCATGGTATACTTTCCATCGCACATACGCACCAGGGAGCAGTATCTTTCTCTCTCATTATCAGAAAGACGTTCACTTGCTTTCAGAAAGCCAAAGCGCTCCGCCTCCAGTCCGATCAGTCTGACCAGCTTTGATTCTGCCCTGGCAAAGGTCTCTCCCTCGATATCCTTCAGCGTCAGGAAGATCACAGGGAATTTTCCCATATATTCTCCGCAGAGATCATCCCTCCGGGATATATATAAGCCATCAAAAAGTGCTTCATCGGAGCCTGACTCGAAAAAGTATCGAAGCATACTCATATTAAGGGTTTTTCCAAAACGTCTCGGGCGTGTAAACAGATTCACCTTTCCCCAGTTGTCGAGGAGCTGTCCGATCAGTTTTGTTTTGTCTGCATAGTAAAATCCAAGCTGGCGGATTTCGCGGAAATCCTCAATTCCTACAGGCAGCTTCAGCATTGTCCGAACTCCTTTCTTCAGGATACGTTTCTTTGTTGTTTCGTTTATATGTGGTACTCCCGCGTGTGTGAAACAGATGCTCTGGTCAGTGGAAACTCCTGATCCAGTTCACCAGCGAATCATGCCAGATATTGTCATATACCGTTTTCTTCATCTGTTCTGTGACAGGTCCGTTGTTTGCCATTTTTGACAGGATAGCCTGCTGCAGCTCTTCTACCGTCATGTCTTCCGGAGCTTTATCGGAATCTGCGGTTACTGTTTTTTCCGGCTGTTGTTCTTCTTTTTTTTCTGCTGCGGGATTTATATCCTGTACAGGAGCTTCCGGCTGTGTGGAAGCTGTCTTAGCCGGTTCTTCTTTTACAGGTTCAGCAGCTGGAACCTGTGTTTTTACAGGGGTATATTCCGGCATTTTGCCTGCTGGAACCCAGATTTCGCCGCTGTTGGCAGCTACTGTTACGTTAATGCGGCCGCCCTGGACAGATACCTTCTGACCTGTAAGGGTTCCGATATATTCTGCGCAGTTTCCGGCAGGAAGATCCATGCCTGCTGCGTTATCATCATTGTTTACCGTAACGATCACGCGGACTCCGTCAAGGTCACGGGCAAAGGCAAACTGACGGTTGGTAAGCTGAAGCTCGGCATAGCTTCCGTAGCTTAATGCCGGTGTGTGCTGTCTTACTTTTCCGAGAGCTGCGATCAGGGCTGTACATGGATTCTTCTGTACCGCGTCTGCGTAATCTCCAAGATTTAATACCGGTCTGATGCTGTCATCTGAGAACTTCTCTTTCTTTCCTTCGATGCCGAATTCAGATCCGTAATAAATGCTTGGTATGCCCGGAAGTGTATAGAGCAATACATGAACCGGTGCAAAATGAGCCTTATTGATAAGCTTGGTGTAGATTCGCTCTACATCATGATTGTCCACAAAGTTGTAGAGGTCCAGATTTCCCATATTCCGGAGATATTTTACGGTATGTGCGATCTCAAAATAGTTATGGTCGTTGTGTCCGCTGTAAAGTGCTTTGTGCAGTGCGTAGTTTGTTACGCTGTGGAGGGTTTCTCCGTTTACCCAGCGGCTGTAATCACCGTGGATCACTTCGCCCATAAGCCAGAAGTCTTCTTTTACTTCTGCTGCTGTACGGCGCAGGGCGCGCATAAAGTCGAAATCAAGAACGTCCGCCGCGTCAAGACGGATTCCATCTACATCAAATTCCGATACCCAGAAACGGATCACATCACAGATGTAATTCTGGACCTCGGGATTTCGCTGGTTTAATTTTACCAGAAGGTTGTAGCCGCCCCAGTTTTCGTAGGAGAAGCCGTCATTGTATTCGTTATTTCCGCCAAAGTTTACATTGCAGTACCAGTTAAGGTATCCGGAATGTTCGCGGTTCTGCTGAATGTCCTTGAATGCGAAGAAATCGCGGCCGGTGTGATTAAATACACCGTCGAAGATGACTTTGATTCCTTTTTCATGACAGGCTGTTACGAAGTTCTTAAGGTCTTCGTTCGTTCCAAGACGGGAATCCAGCTTCCTGTAATCCGTGGTTTCATAGCCGTGTCCCACGCTCTCGAATAAAGGTCCGATGTATAATGCGTTACATCCGATTTCCCTGATGTGGTCGATCCATGGAAGTAATGTGTTCAGACGGGAAACAGGAGCACTGTAATCATTTGTTTTCGGTGCACCGGTTAAGCCCAGTGGATAGATGTGATAGAAAATTGCCTCGTTATACCAGCTCATAAATGACACCTCTGTTTTTTATAATTTATAAAGTCAGATAACTATTCAGCAGTCTGCTGACTGTGAAGATACTGAACAGTTACGAAGTCACTCTGACATCAATACCTATAATAGCAGATTTTTCAGTCAGAATCCAGTTTTTTGTGTTTTTATGTTGCAAAAAGCAGTTCCTTTCGGAACTGCTTTGAACTTCTGTCTATCAGATGACTTCTTCTGCCCTTTTTAAAGCTGCTGAAATATTGGAACAGAAATTTTCCCTTCCCACAAGTTCAGTAAAGCCGGCTTTTTCCATGACATGCATAGGCTGTTCGTTTACATGAGAAAATACCAGGGTTATGTTTCTGGCACTGCATACTTTTACCAGATTCTGCAGTGCATTCATGGCAGTGCTGTCCAGTGCGGAAACGCTTCGCATACGGATGACCAGACATTTCGTAAAATCTTTGACAACGATATGCTCGATCGCGTCTGCGGCACCGAAGAATAACGGACCTGTAATTTCATAAACACGGATCGCGTCAGGGAGTTTACGGAGATGATCGTCAACATCTGCACTGTCGTCATCTACATATACCCAGCTTTTTACATCCGTCTCTTCGCTCATACGTTTGATAAATAAGAGACAGGCGATGATCATGCCTGCTTCAATTGCAACAACCAGATCAAATACTACGGTAAGGACAAAGGTTACGACCAGTACAATGATATCGCTTTTCGGCGCAGTCCGTACCAGACTTACAAAGGTGCGCCACTGGCACATATTATATGCTACAAGAAAAAGAATCGCTGCGATCGTCGGCATCGGGATCATCCCCGCATAAGGCATCAGAACAACCAGAACGACCAGAAGCGTAACGGAATGCACCATACCGGCGATCGGTGTACGTCCTCCGTTTTTGATATTTGCGGCAGTTCTCGCTATGGCACCTGTTGCCGGGATACCGCCAAACAGTGCAGAGGCTATGTTTCCCGCACCCTGAGCGACCAGTTCCATATCAGAACGATGCTTGCTGTTGATCATTCCGTCTGCGACCACACAGGAAAGCAGTGACTCAATTGCTGCAAGTACTGCGATCGTAAATGCGTTTGACAGAGAAGAGCTGATAACATCCAGGCTGAATTTCGGAAGATGAAATACAGGGAGTGAATTGCTGATCGTATACAGATTTCCGATCGTGGATACTTTCAGCGGAAGAAAATGAACCATCAGGCTTCCGATGATAACAGCGATCAGAGACCCCGGAATCTTTTTGAAAATATATGGAGCAATGATCAGAATTACAAGACTGACAGCTCCTACGATCAGAGCGTCGGTATTGACTGTAGAAATATTCTGGAAAAAAGCTTTCAGTTTTTCTGTAGTTTCCACAGGACGCAGCCCATCAGGATAAGTAACACCGCAGAAATCCTTCAGCTGTCCGATCACAATGGTGACAGCGATTCCTGATGTGAATCCGGTTGTAATGGTATAGGGGATAAACTTGATCAGGCTTCCGAAATGACAGACACCCATCAGGATCAGAAAAATACCGGCCAGAACCGTGGCGATGATCAGTCCATCCATACCGTCACGGGCGACAATACCTGCGACGATCGTAGCAAAGGCTGCGGTAGGGCCTGCAATCTGTACATTGCTTCCGCCCAGAGCCGAGATCACAAATCCGGCAACGATCGCGGTGAAGATTCCCTGTTCCGGGCCTACCCCGGAAGCCAGTGCCAGTGCAATGGAAAGAGGCAGTGCAATAATGGCAACGATGATTCCGGCGGTAACATCTTTCACAAACTGTCCACGGTTATATGTCTTCAGTGATGTGAGTAACATTGGTTTCAGTGAGTTCATAAGTAATTTAATTCCTTCCTTTTTTCTTAAGTGTACTCTGCGGATAAAAATATCTGCTTTACCTGTTATCAGGAGCAAAAGATACTTTGCTCCTGACATTCTGAATAGAGTATAACACAGAAGAATTTATAAAAGGAA
>CAVCYJ010000132.1:0-8218 GCA_963605995.1 Holdemanella biformis
CAGAGATTACGTTCAGACAATTCACGGCGGATAAATTCCTGATCTTCGGCAAGTTCGATATAGTTTTGCAGTTCCTGTGCATTCAGGCTGGAATAGAAGAAAGATTTTTGGACACAGACAGGAAGAAAGTCAAACAGGATTTTTTCGAGTTCCGTGGCATTGATCGTTCGTCCGTTAGCAGGAAAACCAACGAAGAAACGTGCAGTGATGCCCTTGGTATTCACTTCACAGGCGGTTCTTGAGAGAACTTCCTGACCACAGTGGCTGACAGTGATCAGACCGCTTTTGCCGGAGCCTCTGGCACGGAAACTGAAATGATCGATCTGCTTCTCAAACTGGCGTATAAGATAATCACAGAGAGTTGTCCGGGTGAGAGTATCCTTGTAATATTCCTCGGGAAATCGGGCATTTCTGTGAGAAATCTGGATGCTTACATGAGAGGGAGATGCGAAAGGATCGCCCTGGACATGGTCGATGGACAGGATATAATTTCCAAACTGATAAACTCCCTTCAGACCTTTATATGCAGGGTAGCTTTTTCGATTTATGGAATGAAGCTGCTGACGCAGTTCTTCTGAATTTTTCATGATAAAACCTCCTCGTATGTTTTCTGGAATACTATTAACTATAATGGAAGCAAGGGAAATTGTCCAGATACAGTATGAGGAAGCGGTTGTTTCCAGAGGTTTGCTGAATATGAAGTGAACTGCAGATCAGCAGGGAAAATTTGTCAATATTTTTATTATATGGAAAAATCCGGCAGGATGTTTTATAATAGAGAATGCAATACTATGAATGACAGTCATAAAGAAAGGCGGAACATAAGATGGAACGTAGAAATGCATGGCTTTCTTATACAGAAGCAGAAGAAAAAGAATTGGAAGAGGTGGCAAAAGCATATCGTAATTTCCTTAATGTTGGTAAGACGGAACGTGAATGTGCAACTCAGATCGTGAAGGAAGCGCAGGCAGCAGGTTATGAATCTCTGGAAGAAAAGGCAGCTAAAGGTGAGAAACTTAAAAGCGGAGACAAAGTTTATACAGTAGGAATGAAGAAGATTGTTGCACTTTTTCATATCGGACAGGAAGATGTGGAAAAAGGTATGAATATTCTGGGCGCACACATTGACTCTCCGCGTCTTGACATTAAACAGAATCCGCTGTATGAAGATACTGACCTGGCATATCTGGACACTCATTATTACGGCGGTGTCAAGAAATATCAGTGGGTAACTCTTCCTCTTGCAATCCATGGTGTGGTGATAAAGAAGGATGGAAGTACAGCAGAGATAAATATTGGAGAGGATGAAGATGATCCAATCGTATATATTACAGACCTTCTGATCCATCTTGCAGGAAAACAGATGCAGAAGAAGGCGGCAGAGGTGATCGAAGGTGAGAATCTTGATATCCTCATCGGCAGCAGACCGCTCAAAGATATTCCGGATGACAAGAAGAAAGAGGCGGTAAAACAGAATATTCTGAGAATCCTGAAAGAGAAATATGATATTGAAGAAGAAGATTTCCTTTCAGCAGAGCTGGAAATCGTACCGGCCGGCAAGGCAAGGGAATGTGGTTTTGACAGAAGTATGATCGCTGCCTATGGACAGGATGACAGAGTATGCGCGTATACTTCTTTGCTGGCAATGCTGGAGATGGAAGCACCGAAGCGCACCTCATGCTGCCTGCTTGTAGATAAGGAAGAGATCGGAAGTGTAGGAGCAACAGGAATGCAGTCACGTTTCTTTGAGAATGCTGTAGCAGAGCTTCTGGATGCAATGGGATGCTACAGTGATCTGAAACTGAGAAGAGCACTGAAGAATTCCAGTATGCTTTCCTCAGATGTAAGTGCGGGATATGACCCATCTTACACAGAGGCATTTGAGAAAAAGAATGCGGCTTATCTTGGACGCGGTATTGTCCTGAATAAATTTACCGGAGCAAGGGGAAAATCCGGATCCAATGATGCAAATGCAGAATATGTGGCAAGAGTCAGAAATATTTTTGATACACATGAGATCGCATTCCAGACTGCAGAGCTTGGTAAAGTAGATGTCGGAGGCGGCGGAACGATCGCTTATATTGCGGCACTTTATGGAATGGAAGTAATTGACAGCGGTGTGGCAGTACTGAGTATGCACGCACCGTGGGAAGTTACAAGCAAGGCTGATGTCTATGAAGCGAAGAAAGCTTATAAGGCATTTTTACTGGATGCGTAAATGCTTCTGACAGAAATCAGGGTCAGAAAATTTTATTTTCGAAATTCTATATGGAAAAAATGAAGGGATTATGAATTCTGTTTTGTTATGGTAAACAGAGACTTGCAGATTCCACATATGAGGACAGACTTTTCAGGAACCCCCTGGGTCTGTCTTCTTTACATAAGAACTCAATCGGACAGTGGCAGAACAGATTGGTCGCTGAGAACGGAGAGAGCATAGATTTTTATGTATGGAATCGCCAGAGAAGGAGAGAGAATGGAAGAAGCACTGATCAGAGTAAGAGATTTATGTAAGATATATAATCCCGGTGAGAATGAGGTAAGGGCACTGGATCACATTAATCTGGAAATTAACAAAGGTGAATTTGTTGCCATTATCGGGCAGTCCGGATCGGGAAAATCTACTTTTATGAATATGCTGGGGTGTCTTGATGTGCCGACTTCAGGTGAATATTTCCTGAATGGTACAGATGTATCTACGATGGAGGACAATGAACTGTCAGAAGTGAGGAATCGCGAGATAGGATTTATTTTTCAGGGATTTAATCTGATATCCAACCTGACTGCAATTGAGAATGTAGAACTTCCTCTGGTATACAGAGGAGTAGACAGAAAGACCAGACATAAGCTGGCGGTGAAATCGCTGACCATGGTTGGTCTGGAAAAAAGGATGGATCATAAGCCAAATGAAATGTCCGGAGGACAGCAGCAGAGAGTTGCCATTGCCAGGGCCCTGGCTGCACAGCCACCGGTGATCCTGGCAGATGAGCCTACAGGAAATCTGGATTCCGCTTCGAGTAAAGAAATTTTACAGATTCTTAAAAATATGCATGAGCAGGGAAAAACAGTTATACTGATCACTCATGATAATGGAATTGCGGCTCAGGCAAGGCGTGTAGTGAGGATTATTGACGGAAAGATAGAGTCGGATTTTATAAATGAGGATTACGGGAGACAGAATTATGTGAAGAATCAGCTGGATGCATAGGCAGCGAAGCGGATAATTTTATCCCTGACCAGGAGGAAAAAAGAAAACTATGAAGAAAAAGAAGAGTAAAAAGAAAATTATTGCAGGAGCTGTGGCTGTTCTGGTAATTGCAGGGGGAGTTACAGTAGCTGCTCAGAGAAATTTAAAAGAGAACCAGATTGCACGAGTGCGGATGGTGACTGCAGAGCTGGGAGATGTGGAGGAAATCGTTGATGTCACAGGAACTTTAGGAAGCGAAGAGGAGAAAACATATTATTCTCCCGTAAATGCAGAACTGAAAACGGTTGCTTTTTCACAGGGAGATGTGATTAAAAAGGGTACAAAACTGATCGAATTTAATACTGAGGATCTGGAGAAAGATAATCAGAAAGCAGAATTGAATTTAAAATCAACAAAGTATGATACAAAGGATACCAGAAATAAATCTGATAAAGCGGAGAAGAAGCAGAAAGATGCAAAGAAGAAGGTTCAGGATCTGGAGAAGAAGATTAAGGATAAAAAGGCTTATGTAGCTTCGCTGAAGTCACAGATTTCAGCAGCTACGGCAGCAGCACAGCGTCAGGCAGCGGCACAGGCATCCGCCCAGGCAGCAGCTACGGCGGCGGCACAGCAGCAGGAAGCCAGGGCAAAAGCTCAGGCTGAAGCAGAGAAGCAGCAGAAAATACAGGAACAGTATCAGGCCGCACTCCATACATATCAGACCGAGACACTGCCACAGTATCAGAAGAAACTTACGGATTTAAATACGCAGTATAGTCAGGCACAGAGTGAATATAATCAGACAGATACCGCATATCAGATCGCATTTGCCACATGGCAGGCAGATTCGTCGGATGGGAACCTGCAGACACTGAATGAGGCAGAATCAGACAGAACACAGGCACAACTGGCTATGCAGCAGGCAAAGCAGAACTATGATGATTATAAATCACAGGCACCTCAGATGCCGGCACTTTCTGATTTTACGGGAAATAATTCTGCTTATTCAGGAGGATTTTCTGATGGAACAGATATAGATGACAATGATGAAGAGGATGATTCTTCAGACGGTTATGATTACAGCGAAAGTGATTCCGGCACAGCTGCTGCAGATACATCTGCTCTGGAAAGTGCTCTGGAGACGGCGAATGATGAGCTTGCAGAACTGCAGTCTGATCTGGCTTCTGAGAAAACAGTTGCCGAAGCGGATTCCACAAGCCTTACGAAAGAAGAAAAAGAGAAGCTGAAAGTTACGGATAATCTCTCTGAACTGGACGCAAAATCTGCGAAAGAGCTGGTGGAAGAGGGTAAGAAAGGAATAACTGCAGAATTTAACGGGATTATTTCCAAGGCTGATGTGAAGGAAGGGGCAGCAGCTTCACAGGGAATGGAACTGTTTACGATCCAGAATACGGATAAGGCAAGTGTGGAGGTGACTCTTTCCAAATATGATTATGATACAGTAAAAGAGGGGCAGACTGCGGAGATAACTCTGGGAAATAATACTTATCAGGGAACGGTTACGAAGATGAGTCATATTGCAGTGCAGAACGAGAAGGGAACACCGGTTATTTCTGCTACAGTCAGCATTACTGATCCGGATGATGATCTTTTTCTGGGAGTGGATGCAAAGGTGAAAATTCACGTTGCTTCAGCGAAGAATGTTGTGCTTCTTCCTGTGGAGGTTATAAATATCGGAAAGGATGGCTCTTTCTGCTATGTGATTGAGGATGGACTGGTAACTAAGAGAAATATTACAACCGGAATCAGTTCAGATGCCTATATAGAAATAACGGATGGAATCAAAGAAGGTGAAGAAGTTATTTCTGACCTTGGAGATTATACAGAGGGAATGCGGGCTCAGGCAGTTTCTGAACAGTCAGGAGAGGATGCCGATGAGTAATCTGTATGAATATATCAAAATGGCAGTCCATAATATTATGGCAAATAAAGCACGGTCTTTTCTGACTATGCTTGGTATTATCATTGGTATCGCTTCTGTAATTATCATTGTTTCAATCGGTGCGGGAACGAAGAACCAGATGAACAAAGAGATTGATGATATCGGCGGCGGCCAGATTGAGATCAGTGTGAGCAGTGATGCACAGACTGCAGATGAATATATCACTGTAGATGATGTGGAAGCAGTCCGGGAACTGGATGGAATTGAAGGTGTGAATGTTTCAGATTCCTTTGATGGTGAAATTACTACCGGAAAGGGAAATTTTGACATTATGGTAACAGGAGAGGGACCGGATGCGAAGCTTCTGAATAATGTGGATATGAAGTATGGTGTTTACTTTGGAGAGAATGAAGTGAAGGATACAAAGAAAGTCTGTGTTCTTTCTGATTCCGATGCAAAGCGGCTTTTTGGTACAGATGATGTTGTGGGGATGAACCTGGATGTAACGTGTTATGGACTGACGAAAAGTCTGCGGATCTGTGGGGTAACGACACAGAAGGAGAATGGGACTTTCGTAAGCTATATCTATGATGAGGTACCGGTAACTGTGAGGACTCCTTATACTACAGTGAATGAATTTACAGGTGTTTCTGACTTTTTTTCTTATATGAATATACAAACAGATAAAAAACTGGATAGTCAGAGTATCGCGGATAAGGCAGTGAGTCTGTTGGAAAAAAGACATCAATGTACAGGGCAGGATTATTTCCAGGTAGAGAATTTTCAGGATCTTTCAAGTTCTATGAATGATATGATGGATATGATGACTGTATTTGTTTCTTGTGTGGCAGGAATTTCGCTGGTGGTCGGAGGCATTGGAGTCATGAATATTATGCTGGTGTCTGTAACAGAACGTACCAGAGAAATTGGTATTCGGAAATCACTGGGAGCGAAGACTTCTTCAATCATGCTGCAGTTTCTTGCGGAAGCAGCAATCCTGACTGCGATAGGCGGACTGATTGGAATTGTGCTGGGAGTAATAGGAGGATATGTGATTTGTTTCGTTATAAGCAACGAAATGGGAACGACGATTACTCCGGAAAACAGTTTGGGTACGATCATGGCTGCAACTCTGTTTTCCTGTGCAGTGGGAATATTTTTTGGAATTTATCCGGCAAAGAAAGCGGCGAAGCTGAGTCCGATCGAGGCATTACGAAGAAACTAAAGGGAATGAACAGATTGTTGAGTTTAAATCTCAAAACTCATCTTAAATGAAAACCTGTCACCTCTCGCATGCACAACAAAGAACTCTATTGGTCCGGCTTCTGATATTGCAAACAGTTCAGACTGTTTCAGAATTGGCATCTGGATTGGAATATCCAGATATTCAATATCTTCCTTTGTAGGTGGACATGCGTTGATATTTATCCTTAAGCATTGTGGGTGAGAATAACCGTAGTCTTCAATGATAATCTTGTTCACAGAAGAAAAATGTTCCAGGTGTTCACCAAAGTCCGGAACAATTTTATCCGGGAGATAGGAATGGCATATTGCGAAGGGAATATCATCAATTTTTCGCAGTACTTTAAGACTGTGAATGACAGAATCTTCTTCTATACCAAAGATTTTGGATAGAGAGGTACCGGCATTCATGGTCGAATATTTGAGAATATGGGTCTGGTAATTTCTTGTTCCGTGATCCAAAATTTCAGAGAAGCCCATTCCGTTGTCATGTTCAAAGACAACAGGTTTGGTTTTCTGACTGACAAAAAATCCACGTCCCTGTTCTGAATAAATCAAACCCTGTGCGGAAAGCTGCGATAAAGCGACACGTACAGGGTTTCGGTTTACATTAAATAAGTTGGCTATGGTATTGGCAGAGGGAATCCTGTCACCCTCTGCCAGTTTGTTTTTTTTTATATATTGTTTTATGTAAGTTACAATGGCTAATTGAATATCATTATTTGATGACATGAACAGTTTCTCCTTTGGAAAGAGCCTCATTGATCTTTTTTATTGCCGCAGGCAATTCACTCATCTCTGTTATAACATAATGCGCACCATTTTCATAGAAGATTTTTGTGACTTTGTTTATTTTTTCTTTTAATGCCTCGGAGGAAAGAGCCTCGGCCTCTTCTTTGTGAAGCCCCATTTCATTGCTGCCCAGAACAACACCGATGCTCCATGCACCGGCATTAACCCCTTCCTTTATGTCGGATTTGGTATCACCGACTTTCACGATATGAGACATGGGGAAAACACCGAGCTTTTTTGCATTTTCATACATCATCCATGGATAAGGTCTGCCGCCGGGAAGTCCATCCGGTGTAAAATAACAGTCCGGTTCATAGCCGTTTTCCTTTGCACCTTTTTTTACAATGGTCATCATGCTTTCCGTATAGCCTGTTGTGGAACCGATTTTCAGACCGGATTCACGTAAATTTCTGACAGTTTCTACAACACCCGGATTTGGTGTTGTGAATTTTGGAAGGATACTAAGAAGCGATGGTTCAAATTCATGATACATGGAAATAACATCTGCTTCGGTTGGGTAAGCACCGTATTTATTTTTCCAGGCTTCTGCAATACGAGGCATTTTGGTAAGAGCACGGATATGATCAATTTTTAACATCCCCATTGGTTCTCTGGCTTCTGCAAGAGTAATATCGATTCCACGGTTTTTAAATACTTCGATAAATACCTCTACAGGGGCAAAGCATCCATAATCTACAGTTGTACCTGCCCAGTCAAAGATAACAGCTTCAATTTTATTGTTCATAATAATTCCTCCCTGCGTTTGCAAATAAAAATGTTCACTGCTCAGTGATCAGCTGTTTCGAAATTGTGAAGATGCTGAACAGCTACAAAAAATATATGTTTGGAAACTGATACGATTAAAACATGGTGCCAAGTTACAGTCAATAGGATATATATGTAAGAATCTAAAAATCTAAAAATCATGGCTTGCTGCCATTGGCAATCGGAAATGCTTTTTTGTATTGTTACAGAGAAACAGGTGGATAGTAAAGAACTAGGGAGTCAAGCGGATATTCGCAATCCGCTTCGCTACGTAGCTCTACACCGAATAACTGCTCCGCAGTTTATCAGGAGTGGCTTGTACCACTCCT
>CAVCYJ010000133.1:0-8169 GCA_963605995.1 Holdemanella biformis
ATATCTCCGAACAGCTTCAGATCATCCATCAGATCAATAACCGTTTTGCTGACCTTCGTCCTGTCACGGAAGTCGTCTTTTGACAGGAATTTGCCCTGTTTCGCGGCATCTACGACTGCATCTGCCGCCTTATCACCAAGTCCATCGATAGTCGCAAGAGATGGCATCAGTTTGCCGTCTACGATCTGGAATCGCTGAGCCTTCGCTGTATACAGGTCGATCGGCACAAACTCAAAGCCCCGCGCGTACATCTCCTGTACAATACGCATATCCTTCAGGGTATCCTGCTCCTTCTTGGATGCGGCATCACCCTTCTTGCGGATCTCTGCCATATAATATTCCAGGCGTTCCTTACCCATACACATCAGTTCATAAGAGAACGCTGTAGCACGGATACTGAAATATGCCGCATAATATGCCAGCGGCTGGAACACTTTATACCATGCGATCCTGTAGGCCATCATAACATAGGCGGCAGCATGGGCTTTCGGGAACATATACTTGATCAGCTTACAGGACCAGATATACCAGTCCGGTACGTCGTGTTCTTTCATCGTCGTGATCCATTCATCACGGAGACCTTTTCCCTTACGGACACTTTCCATGATCGTAAATGCCAGACCACTCTCTACCCCCTTACCAATGAGATAGATCATGATATCATCTCGGGTACAGATAGCCGTGGAAATAGTCGCTTTTCCTTCCTGGATCAGTACCTGGGCATTACCCAACCATACATCTGTACCATGGGAAAGTCCTGCAATACGGATCAGGTCTGAAAAATATTTCGGCTTGGTGTCAATAAGCATCTGCATGGCAAAATCCGTACCAAACTCCGGGATTCCAAGGCAGCCCAGCTTACATCCGCCGATAGATTCCGGCTCAATTTTCAGTGCTTTTGTGCTGGCAAACAGAGACATGACATCTCTCTGATCCAACGGCACATCTCTCGCACTGATACCTGTCAGGTCCTCCAGCATTCGGATCATGGTCGGATCATCGTGTCCCAGTATATCAAGCTTCAGCAGGTTTCCGTCAATGGAATGGTAGTCAAAATGTGTGGTGATAATGTCGCTGTTTACGTCGTTCGCAGGATGCTGAACAGGAGTAAATTTCTCGATTTCCTCACCCACCGGAAGTACAATGATACCTCCCGGATGCTGTCCTGTGGTACGCCGGACACCGGTACATCCCTGCACGATCCTGTTGATCTCACAGTAACGTTTATGCACTCCACGCTCTTCAAAATAGTTCTTCACATAACCAAAAGCCGTTTTCTCCGCAAGGGTACCGATGGTTCCCGCTTTGAAGGTCTGGCCTTTTCCAAAGATAACTTCTGTGTATCTGTGAGCGTTCGCCTGGTATTCACCGGAGAAGTTAAGGTCAATATCAGGCTCCTTATCCCCCTTAAAACCAAGGAAGGTTTCAAACGGAATATCAAATCCCTCTTTCTTCATCCTGGTTCCACACTTCGGACAGATCTTGTCAGGCATATCACATCCCGCCATACCTGCATATTTCTTTACCTCCGGCGAGTCGAAATCGCTGTATTTGCAGTCCTCATTCGGACAGAGATAATGCGGCGGAAGCGGATTTACTTCTGTGATTCCGGACATGGTTGCCGCCAGAGAAGATCCTACTGATCCTCGGGAACCAACCAGATATCCGTCCTCATTGGACTTCCATACCAGCTTCTGCGCAATGATGTACATCACAGCATAACCGTTGGAAATGATAGAGTTCAGTTCTCGCTCCAGACGGCTCTCTACGATCTCCGGTAAAGGATCTCCGTACATTTCATGGGCTTTGGTAAAGCAGATATTCTTCAGATCCTGGTCAGAATTCTCGATAACCGGAGGAAATTTATCCGGATGGATCGGAGAAATTTTTTCGATCATATCTGCGACCTTATTGGTGTTTGTAATAACTACCTCTTCGGCTTTCTCGCTTCCCAGATAAGCAAATTCCTCCAGCATTTCCTCTGTCGTACGCAGGTACAGCGGAGCCTGGTCATCTGCATCCGAGAACCCGCTTCCTGCCATGATAATGCGTCGGTAAACCTCATCCTGCGGATCCATGAAGTGCACATCACAGGTTGCCACGACCGGCTTCTGAAACTGTTCTCCCAGTTTGACGATCCTGCGGTTCATTTCACGTAAATCTTCCTCGGAATTGATCATATCGTGCCTGTCATCTGCAATCATAAATTTATTATTTCCAATTGGCTGGATTTCCAGATAATCATAGAAATTCACCAGTCTGGCGATTTCTGTCTCAGGTGCATTTCGCAGCAATGCCTGATAAAGTTCTCCTGCCTCGCACGCACTTCCTACCAGGAGTCCGTCACGGTATTTCTGAAGGATACTCTTTGGCACACGCGGACGTCTGTGATAATATTTCAGATGAGACTGGCTCACCAGTTTATACAGATTAATGCGGCCGGTTTCATTTCTGGCAAAAATAATCACATGGTAAGTCGGCAGCTTCCTGATCGTATTGGCGGAAACCGCACCCTGTTTATTCAGTTCATCTACATCCAGTATATCACGGTCTGCCAGCATTTTTACAAATTTCACAAAAATTTCAGCAGTGCAGGCAGCATCATCCACTGCACGATGATGGTTTTCCAGCGAAACACCTACCGCCTTCGCTACGGTATCCAGCTTAAATCTGTTCAGTGCCGGAAGCAGAAAACGTGCCATGCCTACGGTATCTACATAGGTAAAATCATGCTCGATCCCCAGCCTGTCGCAGTTCTTCATAATAAATCCCATATCGAAATCCGCATTGTGCGCAACCATCACTGATCCCTTGCTGAATTCAAGAAATTTCGGCAGGACTTCTTCGATAGTCGGGGCATCCATGACCATGCTGTCATTGATGTTTGTAAGCTGTTCGATACGGAACGGGATCGGCACTTTCGGATTTACAAAGGTTGAAAAACTATCCGTGATCTCGCCATTTTCCACCAGCACAGCACCAATCTCAATGATCTGACAGGTCAGGGAGGAAAAGCCGGTAGTCTCAATATCAAAGACTACGAATCTGCCGTCCAGTTTCTGTCCTTTTCCATTCGTAACCATTCCTTTTAAGTCATCTACCAGATATCCTTCCATGCCATAAAGGACTTTGAAATCAGAATCCTTCGGAACACATCCGCCCCATGCATCGAAGCAGTGGTTTGCCTCGGGAAATGCCTGGACAACACCGTGGTCTGTGATCGCGATCGCCGGATGTCCCCACTCGTATGCCCGTCTTACCAGAGACTTGGCATCTGTAACGCCGTCCATATCGCTCATCTTGGTATGGCAGTGAAGCTCTACACGTTTCTGCGGGCTGGTATCCACTCTGGCTGTTGTAAAGTTGGCGATCTTCTTGATTCCCGCGATAGATGCAATGGTAAGTTCACTGTCAAATCTGTCCACCGTTGTTACACCGCGGAACTTCAGGAATGCACCTTTCTTTACATGTTCTGTCACTTCCGGTACTTGCTCGTTTCGCAGGAACATTTTTACAACAATACTGTCTGTAAAATCTGTGATCGGGAAGATCAGGATGGTCTTTTCATTTCGGATTTCTCTTGCTTCTACCTCCATAACCTGTCCACGGACAATAACCTCTCCCATCTCGCCGGTAATCATTTCCAGGGCAATCGGTTCGCCCTCGAAATCTCTTCCATAGATAACATCCGGGTTGCTGTCCCTTCGGAATCCGCCACGGAAATCGCCCTTTTTTTCCTTTCGGTCGCCAAAAGCCTGCTTTTTATCGGTTTGCTTCTCAGATTTTTTCTCACTGTCTGCATCATTTTTTTTCTGAGAAGTTTCTTCAGCTTTGGCATGGATTTTCGCATGGCGCATAACATTTTCTACTTCCTGTGCAATCTGAAGTTCAGCATTTTTATGATATCTGCTCTCCTGCATTTCCACATACTCAAACTCAACTTTTAAATCCATTCCACATCTTTCGCAGAAAACCTTCTCCAGATATTCAATCAGGATTTCACTCTTTTCTCTGGCAATTACCGAGTCAGGAAGAACCATATGAAGTTCGTTTTCACCCGGAAAAGTAATCCGTGCCTGCTTAAAGGTATTATACTCCAGCATATTATAGTTGCGAAGCTCCAGTTCCATGCTGGATCTGTATGTTTCCAGAAAATTCTGTGGAGTATACTGTGCTGACAGACAAAATTTCTCAATAAACGTAACCGTGACACCCAGTCCCGCAAAAAGCTGCCGTTCAATCTGATCTTCCAGTGTCAGAATATACTTCTTATGAATCCAGCGTTCACTCTTTATATATACCCATATTCGAGTTTTGGCAGGATTGCAGGAAACTCTCGTCACCTGCACGCCTTCCAGCAGTTCTTCCAGTTCCTTCTTAACTTTTAAATTGGGAAATACGTCAAAAAAGTCTTTTTCCAAAATAAAATCTCCCTATTCTTTCCAGCTTAAAAGTTCCTGGTGTAAGGTTTCCAGAAGCTGGTCTTCCGGAACTTTCTTTATGATCTCACCATCCTTTATCAGGAGTCCGACACCTGCCCCGCCTGCGATTCCGATGTCTGCTTCTTTGGCTTCTCCGGGGCCGTTTACCACACATCCCATAACTGCAACTTTGATATCAAGCGGGATATCCTGCACCATGGTTTCCACCTGGTTTGCAAGACCGATCAAATCGATCTGTGTACGGCCACAGGTTGGACATGATACAACTTCTACTCCCCCTTTGCGAAGACCCAGCGTCTTCAGGATACGTCTGGCAGATTTGATTTCTTCCAGCGGTGCACCTGTGAGAGATACACGGATGGTATCACCGATTCCCTGATTCAGGATGATTCCCAGACCGATAGCTGATTTGATATTTCCGGAATAAAGGGTTCCGGCTTCTGTAATCCCTACATGGAGCGGATAGTTTGTTTTCTCTGCGATCAGTTCATGAGCTTTTGCACACATAAGGACATCTGAGGATTTAATGCTGATAACCAGGTTATCATATCCTAACTCTTCGATAATGTGTACTTTATCCAGTGCGCTCTCAACCAGACCTTCTGCTGTAACTCCATGGTATTTTTCCACAAGTTCTTTCTCAAGAGAACCACTGTTTACACCGACACGGATCGGGATCCCACGTTCTTTTGCCACATCAACAACTGCTTTGATGCGCTCTGTACTTCCGATATTTCCCGGATTGATGCGGATCTTGTCTGCTCCGTTTTCCATTGCAGCAATAGCAAGGCGGTAGTCGAAATGAATGTCTGCTACCAGCGGGATATGGATCTGTTTCTTAATCTCTTTTAACGCTTTTGTAGCTTCCATAGTTGGTACGGCACAGCGGATAATATCACATCCCGCCTGCTCCAGGGCAAGGATCTGAGCCACTGTCTGTTCTACGTCTTCAGTCTTTGTATTGGTCATAGACTGGATCAAAATGGGGTTGCCGCCGCCGATTTTTCTGTCGCCGATCTGAATGACTTTTGTATGATCTCTGTACATAAATTTCCTCTTTTCTTTTTTGCCGATTATTATATACCGCAAACAGGAGCAGCCGGATTCCCGGCAGCTCCCACATATTTATTTACTTATTTTCTGATCTCCAGAAGCTTATTCTTCAGTTCATCTTCCATACGGCGCATTTCCGCTTCTGCTTCCTGTCTCTTCTGACGTCCTTCCGTCTGGATACGCATTACATCATCCAGCGTCTGGATCAGATCTGCGTTGGTTTTCTTAAGGGTTTCGATATCAACAATGCCGCGCTCTGATTCCTTCGCGGTTTCCACAGTTGCCATATGCAGTG
This sequence comes from Holdemanella biformis, assembly GCA_963605995.1. Taxonomy (GTDB): domain Bacteria; phylum Bacillota; class Clostridia; order Lachnospirales; family Lachnospiraceae; genus Blautia_A. The sequence continues at coordinate 5,791 of CAVCYJ010000133.1, forward strand.
TTTCTGCATTTTTTCTGAGCAGTTCATTCGTGACATCGGTCACCTGTCTCTGTGCCTTTGCAGCCTCTACCGAATGCGCGATTCCAAGCGCAAGCACCATCTGACTCTTCCACAACGGGATCGTGTTTACGATCGTTGTCTGAATTTTCTCTACCATCACTGTATCATTGTTCTGGATCAGGCGGATCTGCGGTGCTGTCTGCAAAGCAATGGTACGGGTAAGCTCCAGATCATGCAGTTTCTTCTCGAAGCGGTTGCACTTCTCATCCAGATCTCTGGCTGCCTGTGCATCCTCAGGGAGTCCGCTCAATGCAGCTTTGTTTTTCATTTCTGCAAGCTTTCCGTTTCTGGTTTCTTCCAGTTTCTTCTTTCCTGCAAGGATGTACATGGTGAGTTCTTTAAAATAATTCAGGTTCTGCTCATACATTTTGTCGAGCATGGCAGAATCCTTGAGCAGCTGTACCTGATGCTGCTGAAGGGAATCTGTGATCTTCTCCACATTTACTTCAGCTTTTGCATATTTGTTTTTCATATTTTCAATTTTTGACGACTGTTTTTTGAAGAAGCCAAAAAATCCCTTTTCTTCCTCTGTGTCAAAGTCTTTTAATTCACCGACAACCTCAGCGATCAGATCACCAACCTGGCCTAAGTCCTGGGTTTTCACATTTTCCAGGGCTGTATCGGAAAAGTCTGCCATCTTTTTCTGCGTTCCCGCACCATATTGAAGAATCTGATTCGTATTCTCAATATCGATTTTTTCGGCAAATGCCTCCACCATCTTCTGTTCCTGCGGTGTCAGCACCGGTGCTTCCGGTTTTAGCTCCGGCTGCTTAACTTCTGCGATTTCTTCCTTCCCTTTCACTTCACCAAGATCCGGTTCCAGCGTCAGTATCGGTGCTTCCATTTCAAAATCCTTAAATTCGTTCCCCATATTTTCTCCTTTTTTTGGTTTTCGCGTTCATAGCAAGTTGCACTATACTTCGCTCTCAGTAACCACTATTGTTTCATCTTTACAAAATCATCATCTGTCAGACCTTCCTGTGCCAGAAGTGTATGCAGTACGGAAATATCACTTGAAACATCCCACGCCGTATCCTGAAATACAGAATCCAGCAGTTTCTCAAATGCCTGGTTCAGCATATCCAGTGTATCCTCTATTTCTTTTCTGGAGGACTGGATATTCTCTCCCTGTACCGGCATCTTATCCATTTCTTCATACGCATCCAGCAGTTTCACTGTCATCGGAAGGTAATAGTTCATCATTTTTTTCAGGTCCGGAATGATCTCCGGGTGCTTCTTCGCACATTCAAAAATATTCTCAACGATCAGTTCCATTCTGGAAATCTTAGCTGAAATCTCTGCGCCGGGAATTGCATCATTGCTCTTATGGATTTTGTCCAGAAATTCATTTCCCTTATCCAGAACTTCCTGAACCTCCGGAGAAATATTCTCTCTGTTTCTCTTCTGTTCGGCCTGAATACGCTCTTCTTCCTGCTTCCTGTCTTCCAGTGCTTTTATTGTCTCACTGTACTGCTGATATGTTTCGTTGCTTGTGATAAGACAGGTTTCCTGCGCATCAATATGCCCCTGACGGAACCATCCGTTGTCGATCATCTTCCGGATGTCTTTCTTTACAAACTTCACCGGTTTGCCGGCTGCTGCGGAAAGCTGTTCAAAATTACAGTATGTGTGTGTTCCCAGTGTGTCGATGTACTTATGAAAACGTTCCAGCCTGCCTAATTTCTTTATGCCTCCTGTCAGAAGCCCGACGCCTGCCAGTGCTCCTGCCGCCATGAAACAGGTTCCGCCAATCACAAGAGAATTCATATTTCCCACTGCGCCAAAGATAGACAACACCAGTGTGCCAAGTCCCATGCCGCTGGCAAGGATACCGCCGGATACGGCAAGCATCAGGCTCTTCATCCTTCCGCCTGCGTTTCTGTCATAGAGTGCCAGACTTCTCTCTCTTGCCTTGTTTTCCTGCTCTCTTTTCTGCCGCTCCTGCTCACGTTCACGTCTGCGCTTTTCCTCAAATTCTTTTGTCTTATTGTAATGTCCATAGTCATTATCTGCGTTCTGTGAGCCACTTTTACCGATGTTTCCGGTGCCAAATACGTTATTAAGGCTGTTCCTGATCGCCTCACTTCCGGAATCCACCGCAGAATTTACTGCACTGTTGACCGTTTCCCCTACCGTCTGTCGGATATCCTCTGTCATCTGTCTGTAATCTCTGGTAGAAACTGCATTATCTATGATGTTCTTTATCCTGTCTCCAAGTTCTCCTAAATCATCAAAATTTTCGCTCATGTTGTCCTCCATTTTTCTACTACATATTATAACGAAATCCTTTATAAAAAACAAGACTGGGGATGTTCCGGC
>CAVCYJ010000134.1:0-8161 GCA_963605995.1 Holdemanella biformis
TCCCCCGCCGCCCAGCAGTTCATCACTGCCATTCAGGAACTGATCTCTGACAAGACCAGTACATCGTTTCATAAATAACTATTCCGCGAGGTGTTTTGGTATGAAAATACCAAAATCCCATCGCCGCAGGCGATTTTCAATGGATTTTCAATGGATTTTGACTCGTAACTGTGAAGGTACTGAACAGTTGCGTTATTTTAATATATTAATCCTCTCTTGTATCAAATCCTTTACCTGTTCCTTTTGTTCTGTTGACAAATAGGATTCATCAACCGCTTTCAGGAGTTTTGACTCTGTCGAACATATCTTTCCTATCATTCGTTCTGCAGCATTTCCGGAAATCCCACAGGATTCTGCAAGCATCCGAAATTCTTTTTTATGAACATTTCGCTTCTTTCCATTTATGGTAAGTGCAAGCTGTTCTTTATCCTCTGGCACGATCACATTGACAGGAAGCATATCATACGCTTTGGATAACTGAAATTCTCTGTTTCCAGGTTCTGTCTCTTTCAGTGAAAAATTTTTTAAATGCATATCAGAATTTCCCATAATGAAAGAACCGACTACCCGTAGAAACAATTCCGACAAATCAAGTCCGGGTGTTGTAGAATATTTTTTTATGAGTCTTCCACACTGTTCATAAGACCCCTTATATTTATCCTGAGTCAATCGATATGATAACTGACAAAAGTCTTCCATTGCATATAATCTCGTTTCGTTTTCTGTTATTTCTCTGTCAATTCTTTTAGTGATATATGCATATTCATCATTCATTTTTATAAGAGCATGAGGTACTGTCTGGATTCCCATAATTTCTGCAAGGCGCATGGCGAGATCTTCAAATTCCGGCATATTTACAAATTCTTCTGTCTGTGGTTTTAAAATGTAACCAGTTGGATAATCTACAATTGTGAGTCTTGCATTTAAATCACTTGATAAATGCAATGATAATTTCTTCTGTACTCCCGGAACTGTAAGTCCTTCATTTACAGTTTCATTTGCCAGTTTTTCAAGCTGTTCTTTCGTAATATCTAATACCGACATTTCCTCTATATGAAAAAATTTTCTGACACATTTCTTATGCCAGCCCCATTTTTTTCCACATCAGATGAGCTGTTGATGATCCTTTTTCCACAACATAAACATTTCATACTCTTTCCCTTCTGATACAGACATCACCAATGCAGTCTCTGCAGGCTGACAACAAAAGTCCGAATCTATCCTTCTGGTTAATTTTCCAGTTTCTGCTGACAACTCCCAAAAGCCATCCCTCCGGAATAAGTCCATCAAAAAAAGGAAACAAGATAGTTGTCTCATACGGCTCACGGCTTAATGGAAGTGTCAGACTTACTGCCACTGCATCATCTCTATTTAAATATTCTTCATCATAGGTAAAAGTATAACCTTCATCTGTCTCAGCAATGATTCCGGCAAAATGATTTTGAATATATACATAACCTTTTCTATATTCTGACTCCACCTTTTACTCCTCCTTAATTCCCGGTACAGCTTCTTTTCCGAACATTGCCAAGGCCTGGTTTACCTTGTCCAGACGTACGGTTTCTTTTCCCTGTTCAAGTTCTCTTACAAAACGAAGGCCAAGCCCGGATCGTATTGCAAATTCCTCCTGGGTCAGCCCTGCTTTTTTTCTTTCTTTTTTTATATAATCTCCAATTGTACTCATGTTATATATGATAATCCCGTTCGGGTATAATTTCAAGGTAGATTTATATATTAAAATCCCGAACGGGTATAATCATTTTAATGCAAGAATGAATTAGTCCCGTTCGGGTATAATGTACTTTATCGTATACCGCATTTAATCGCATCCACCGGGCAGGCTTTGCGGCATCTTCCGCAGCGGATACATTCCGGGCTGTTTGGTTTTTCCACCGGGTTGACTTCCATCTGGCAGGCTTTTGCACATTTTCCACACTGAATGCACTTGTCGTGGTCTACTCTGTAACGAAATACAGACACAGGATTAAATATGGAATAAAAAGCTCCCAGCGGGCAGATATATCTGCAGAATGGCCGGTATATTATAATAGAAAGAACAATTGTAATAACCAGAATACTGTTCTTCCATATATAAAGCCATCCCACTGCACTGCGCATGGATTTATTCAGCAGAACCAGTGGAAGTCCGCCTTCCAGTGTACCTGCAGGGCAGATCAGTTTGCAGAAATACGGCGCACCCTGACCCATGATATCTACTACAAACATCGGAAGCAGAATAACGAATACAAGAAAGATCACATATTTCAGCTTGCGGAGCAGTTTATCGCCTTTGAATGTACGGATCTTCTTTGGAAAAGGAATCTTGTTCAGCAGGTCCTGGATCAGACCAAAAGGACACAGAAATCCACAGACCAGCCTTCCCAACATAGCTCCGATAAAGATGAGAAAGCCAATCACATAGTACGCCATTTTGAAATTCCAGCTTCCTACTACCGCCTGAATGGAACCGATAGGACAGGCGCCGACTGCGCCCGGGCAGGAATAGCAGTTCAGACCCGGGACACAGGCGTTCTTTAATTTTCCGGTGTAAATCTTTCCGGTGACAAAACCGGATATATGACTGTTTGTCAGGAAAGCCCAGAATGCCTGTATACCATGGCGGGTCCATTCGCTGATTTTTATTTTTTTGTTATCTGATCGTATTTTTTTATCCAATTCCAATACACTCCATACAGATATTCACTGCTTTTGTAAACACTACGGATACTTCACCTCTGTAAATCCCGAATCCCATGACTGCAAGTCCCAGAACTGCCAGAAGCACTCCGCTCCATATTGAATCTGTCAGTTTTTTTATCATAGTCTTATCCTTCATAATTATATGTACTCCCGGAGTCTTTCCTGCACTTTATTTTGAAATATTTTCCAGCTCTTTCTCTACGATTTCTTTCCACTCATCCAGACTATGGCTTCCGGAATAGGTTTCACCCACAATATTTCCATCCTTATCTACAAAGAATGTCTCCGGGAAGGCTGTGATACCATTGAGTCTGCCGTTCATCATTGTAGTATCCGGAATCAGGAACGGATAAGATGCTTTGGTCTTTTCCTGCAGAATTTCCGCTTTCTTTACAGCCTCTTCATCCTGTGCGCCATTATCATCTACCGTATCCAGGACTACGCCTACAACTCCCACACCTTTTTCCTTCATTTCCTCATAAAGCTTCTCAAGCTCAGGGATTTCGTTTACGCATGGAGAGCACCATGTTGTAAAGATATTTACCAGAGTCAGGTCATATTTGCCAAACACATCTTCTGTGTAGGTCTCGCCGTCAATTCCCTTTGTCTCGAACTCTCCTACAGTTTCAGCGTCTGCTCCGCTGGTATCCTGTGGCTGCTCAAATACAGATGTCTGCTGGAACGGAGTCATGTCTGTAATGGTCGTCTCGATTTCACTGACTGCTTTTGTCAGGGCTTCATCTGCATCCTTGTTAATGCTTAAATAATATTTGTAAGTTCCATCGCTGCTCGTTCCCAGTTCCTTATGCTCTGTGCATCCGGTGATATTATCCAGGTCTTTCTGAGAGTCTGCATCATACATTCCGATCACTCCGATTCTGGAAAGAGCCGCTACCCAGTCATCGTAGCCAGTGCCAAGCTTCTCCACCTCTGCATCCTTCTGTTCTTCTGTCATCTCGCACCAGGAAAGATATGCATATTTCGGTGCTTTTCCCTCATCGTCCCAGACCTCATTGGAAATCATAGCCACCGTCTGGTCATTCATCTTATCTGTCAGAGTCTTTGGAAGAGAAGACAGTTTCAGTCCAAGGAAAGGATATTCATAGGTATCCTGTACCTTCAATGTAGTATCAGACGGTTTGAAGGTTCCTTCGATCAGTTCGCTCGATATGGCCTCTCCCTCTCCTGCTGCTATAGCTTCTGCTCCGCTATCTGCTGCCGTATCTCCTGCAGAATCATCAGCATTGGTTCCTGCTGTTGTTTCTGTCTCAGTGTCTGCAGCATTTGCAGGCATCACTCCAAATGAGGAAACACTTAATGCGGCCGCCGCCAGGATTGCTGTTAATTTCTGTGTTCTTAATTTCATAATGTAGGTTCTCCCTTCTGGTTTTATCTATTCTTTTTTAATTCTTGCATTACTATACTCTGAATTATAACACGGCAGATATAAAATCTCCGTTAAGAAATTTTACTCTTTAAAAATTTTTCTGACGTTTTTGATTTTATCTATCTGATATGGTACTATATGGATATACAATCTGTAATAAGAAGCAGGAAAGGAATGACAAAAATTATGAAAAACAAACGAAAACAAGGTAACAAACTGCCATCCATATGTATGGTATTATTGCTGGTATTCAGCATACTGTTTACAACAGCAGAAACAGCAGAGAATGTACAGGCAACGTCAAACGGGCTCAGTGCATATAAGAAAATTACTTTTTTTAAAAGTGGTAAAGTAAACGGCACGACTTATTCTATGAAATACAATGATAGAACCAATCGTTATATTGTATATGCAGCAAAGAATGGTAAAAAGAAAGCGATTCTTAATAGTTGCTCCAGTGGTTCCATTGTGATAAACGAAAAATATCTTTATTATGAAAGTGCGGTATTTTTGAGGAGTGGCAACTTTGGAGGAACTTACAAAAAACGTAAACTGGTGCAGTATAATCTGAAAACCCGTAAAAATAAAGTACTGATAAGCTTTAAAGGGGAAGGACCTGTGGACAGCGTTATCGGCTGCGATGGCACTTATATTTACATGGGATATCAGACCCAGTACGGTGATGGTCTGGGAAATTTTACAGTGGTAAATCTAAAAAAAAGACAGGTAAAACGTCTTGGGAAAGATTGCTCAACAGTACAGAGCGTGAAGAACAAAGTGCTGGTTACAGCTGTGGGATTCCCTCATGGAGGTCCGGTCTATCTGATAAACAGAGATGGAAGCAAATGCAAAATAATTAGTGACAGAGTTATTAAAGTATCTGTAAAAGGCAGCTATATTTATTATACAGAAGCTACTTATGACTGGAAAACAAGAAAGTGCAAATGTGATCTCAACGGAAATAATAAGAAAGCTCTTACTACGTGGAGTAGAGGTATTTAGGCAAATTTCTATTTTCCTAAATACCTTTCTAACTTTTCCTATTTTACAAGCATTTCAGCCTGTCCATTAGTGAAATGATATGTATTTTCACTTATTTTGGTCCTTATGAGATTACAATGATTACATCATTTTATTACAGGGAGTTTATTTATGCGCATATTAATAATAGAAGACGAAGAACAGCTCTGCCGTTCCATCGCAGAGGGACTCTGCATGGATGGATATGAAACAGATACCTGCTTTGACGGAGAAAAAGGGTTGGAATTATGTACAACAGAGAATTATGATCTGATCCTGCTGGATCTGAATCTGCCGGAGATTGACGGACTGGAGATCCTGAGACAGTTCAGAGAGTCCGATACCGGCACCCCGGTGCTGATTCTTTCCGCAAGGGGACAGATTCAGGATAAAGTTGAAGGGCTGGATCTGGGAGCAAATGATTATCTTACCAAACCTTTCCATTTTGAAGAGCTGGAAGCGCGTATCCGAAGTCTTACGCGGCGAAAATTTATACAGGAGGATGTCTGCCTGAAATGTGGACGCATCTCCTTCGATATCCGCACAAGAGAGGCAAGTGTTGATGGAACACCGCTCTCACTTACCCGCAAAGAAAGCGCGCTTCTTGAATACTTCCTGCTTCACCGCAACCGGGTTATCAGTCCGGAGGAAATGATCGAACATCTGTGGGATGGAAGCGTGAACAGTTTCAGTAATTCCATCCGTGTGCATATTTCTTCACTAAGAAAGAAACTTCGGGCTGCACTGGGATATGATCCGATACAAAACAAAATTGGACAGGGATATATTATTATCTGAAACAGAAATCGAGGTTTATATTATGCAAACACCAAAATCTTCAGACAGATTTTCTCTCCGCAGGCTGTCGCTGCAATGGCGCCTGACTCTGATCATCACCCTGCTTGTAACAGTCACCTGCATTCTGATGTACTTTTTTATCAGCCATTCAGCGGTCACAGGGATTGAGAATCTTGAAAATTATATGATCCAGATCAATCCGGAAAATATCTCCGGTTCTGACTCCGCGCCAATTACCTTCAGTGTTGACCCGTCCGCACTTTTTCCCGACCTTACCAGTCAGGTGCAGCATACAAAGAAACTTTTTCGCGTCAGAAGTATGATTGTTACCGCTATTATCATCCTCCTAAGCAGCATCTGCACTTATTTTATCAGTCGGCGGGCACTGTCCCCTCTGCGTAAACTCAGTGCCAAAGTAGATCAGATCCAGGCCCGGAATCTGTCAGAAGCTCTGGAAGTTCCGGATACCCATGATGAAATTTCCAGACTGACCGTGGCTTTCAACAATATGCTCGCCCGTCTGGACGAAGCTTTTACCGCACAGAAGCAGTTCTCTGCAAGTGCGGCTCATGAACTTCGGACACCACTTGCCGTCATGCAGACAAATCTGGAGGTTTTTGCCCGGAAAGCATCTCCGCAGCCGGAAGAATATCGGAATCTGTTTTCCATGATCCAGGAGCAGACCAGGCGGCTTTCCCATCTCGCCGGTGTTCTTCTGGACATGACCGGAATCCAGACAGTTGAACGCTCCGATGAGATTTCTCTGGCAGCTTTGACCGATGAGGTTTTCTGCGATCTGGTATCTGTCGCAGAAGATAAACAAGTTGAACTGATTCAGAAGGATGGAGACTGTATGATAACCGGAAGTTATCTGCTGCTTTACCGCGCAGTTTATAATCTGGTAGAAAACGCAATTAAATATAATAAGCCAGATGGTTCTGTAACTGTACGTATAACCCACTCTGACTTTCTGCATAACCCGGGATCATTTGCTGTCATAGAAGTCACTGACACCGGCATCGGCATTTCCCCGGAAAATCAGGAGAAAATTTTCTCCCCATTCTTCCGCGTGGACAAATCCAGAAGCCGCGCCATGGGCGGCGCAGGACTTGGGCTTACTCTGGTAAGCGAAATCGCCAGACAGCACAACGGTGAAATCAAAGTTCTCCAAAGCAGCGAAAAAGGCACCACGATGGCTCTCGTGCTGCCCGTAAGTTGATTTTTCTACCCTATTTGCAACTGTTCATTACCTTCACAGTTACTTTTATTTTTCTATTTCACTCAACAGCTGAATCAGTTTCTGTGTATCTTCCTCAGTTGTCGCCCAGCTTGTGGCAAAGCGGATTACGGAATGTATCTCGTCATATTTTTCCCAGAATCCAAATTCCACATCCTGGGCTATCCTTTTCATTACATCGTTTGACACAATGCAGAAAATCTGATTCGTCGGTGTATCCAGATACAATTCGTAGTCTGATTTTTTTAATGCTGTCTTAATCCTTTCTGCTGCATCAACAGCAGGTTTTCCAATCCGCTCATAGAGTCCGTCCGTAAACAGTTCACCAAACTGGATTCCTGTAATCCTGCCCTTTGCAAGAAGTGCTCCATGCTGTTTGATAATCGTGAAGAAATGCGGGATCAGACCTTTCTGCGGGATTACGACTGCTTCTCCAAATAACGCGCCACATTTCGTACCACCGATATAAAATACATCACAAAGAGCAGCCAGATCAGCTAAGGTCACATCATTTTCCCTGCCTGCAAGTGCATAGGCAAGACGTGCGCCGTCTACATAAAGTGGCAGATGATTTTCCCGGCACACTTTACTGATAGCGGTTAATTCTTCTTTTGAATACAGTGTACCGTATTCCGTCGGCTGCGAGATATATACCATTCCCGGCATTACCATATGTTCATAATTCGCATCAGCATAAAAATCCTTCACCAGTTTCCCGATCTGCTCTGCGGAAATTTTTCCATTATTCTGCGGCAATGTCAGAACCTTATGTCCGGCAAGTTCAATCGCTCCGGACTCATGTGTTGCAATATGTCCTGTCTCTGCTGCCACAACTCCCTGATAAGATTTCAGCAGTGCATCAATCACTGTCGCATTCGTCTGCGTTCCACCCACCAGCAAAAACACTTCTGCATCCGGTGCACCGCAGGCTTTTCTTATCTTCTCTTTCGCATCTTCACTATATGGATCCAGACCATATCCTACAGTCTTCTCCAGATTTGTTTCCATCAGCTTCTGCA
>CAVCYJ010000135.1:0-8125 GCA_963605995.1 Holdemanella biformis
AACTTCACCAGGATGTACTACCGCGAACATCCTCTGATCCAGAAGCTCTGACTTTTTTCTTATTATTTTTTACAGATAGGAATATCCCATCAGTGATTCATCTACTGCTTTCGCAGCCTCTCGACCTTCGCGGATCGCCCATACTACCAGAGACTGACCTCTGTGCATATCTCCCGCGGTGAATACTTTGTCCACGGAGGTCTGATACTGATCTGGTTTTGTTTCTACGTTGGTTCTGCCGTTGATGGCTACTTTGAAAGCATCTGTTACGTATTTCTCGCTGCCGAGGAATCCGGCTGCGATAAGAACTACATCTACAGGGATGACTTCTTCGGTTCCTTCTACAGGTACCATCATCATACGTCCTGTTTTCGGATCCTTTTCGCTCTTTAATTTGGTGAGTTTCGCCTGGCAGACATTGCCGTTTTTGTCTTTGACAAATTCTGTAACAGTTGTCTGATATACTCGTGGGTCATGTCCGAAAACTGCGATAGCTTCTTCCTGGCCATAGTCAGTTTTGAGAACTCTCGGCCACTGCGGCCACGGGTTGGATGGTGTTCTTTCTACCGGTGGCTTCGGCATCATCTCTAACTGGATCACAGATTTTGCACCCAGACGGATCGATGTTCCCACGCAGTCATTTCCTGTATCACCGCCGCCGATGACCAGAACGTTTTTACCCTTTGCAAGTTCATACGGAACCTTTGCAAAATCAGAATCCAGCAGTGCTTTAGTTACCTGTCCCAGGAAGTCTACTGCAAAATAGATTCCTTTGGCATCACGGCCCGGAACTTTGATATCCCTTGGATTGGAAGCTCCGCAGGCAAGGATAACGCGGTCGAACTGTTTGAGAAGTTCTTCTGCTTTGATATCTTTTCCTACGTTTACGTTTGTGACAAATTTAACTCCCTCTTCTTCCATAAGACGGACTCTTCTGTCAACAACGGATTTGTCCAGTTTCATGTTCGGGATACCGTAGCGGAGAAGTCCGCCTACACGGTCTTTTCTTTCAAATACAGTTACGCTGTGTCCTCGTCTGTTTAACTGCTGGGCTGCTGCAAGTCCGGACGGACCGCTTCCGATAACCGCAATAGATTTGCCTGTACGCACTTCCGGGATCTGTGGCTTTACCCATCCGTTCTCATAAGCAGTCTCAATGATCGCACGTTCGTTTTCTTTTGTGGAGACCGGTTCTCCGTTTATATTACAGGTGCAGGCTGCTTCGCAGAGCGCAGGGCATACACGGGAAGTAAATTCCGGGAAGCTGTGTGTCTTGCTCAGTCTCAAGAATGCCTGTTTCCAGTTACCTGTATAAACCAGGTCGTTTGTCTCAGGTACAAGGTTATGCAGCGGACATCCGGATGCCATTCCGCCTAACATCATGCCTGACTGACAGAACGGGACACCGCACGCCATACAGCGTGCGCCCTGAAGTTTCTGTTTTTCTTTATTTAACGGGGTCCTGAATTCTTTAAAATTTGTGATACGGACCTTTGGCGGCAGAACTTTCGCCGTCTCTCTCTCATATTCTAAAAAACCTGTTGGTTTACCCATGATTTCCTCCTTTTAGCCGCACTTGCTGCGGCAATAATGGTATGGCTGTGCCATTTTCTCTCCGACTCTCAATGTTTTGCGCCAATACTTTCGTAGAACGCTTCCATCTGTGCCTGCTGGCTGTTCAGACCTTTTTCTTCCAGTTTCGCACTTAATGTGATCATCTTCTTATACTCATTCGGGATGAGTTTCTTAAAGTGCGGCAGATAGTAGTCAAAATCAGCCAGAACTTTTGCGCCGAGTTTGGAACCTGTAGCTTCTACATGAGCTTCGATCAGGTCGCGGAGTTCTTTTTTATCATATTTGTTATCCACTTTTTCGATGGAAATCATAGCCTTGTTCAGGTTCTTATAGAGTACATTATCTACGTCCAGTACATATGCGATACCGCCGCTCATACCTGCTGCAAAGTTCTTTCCGGTCTTGCCAAGTACAACTACGCGGCCACCGGTCATATATTCACAGCCGTGTTCTCCTACGCCTTCTACAACTGCGGATGCGCCGGAGTTACGAACTGCGAAACGCTCGCCTGCAACACCATTGATAAATGCAGTTCCGCTGGTTGCGCCGTAGAGGGCAACGTTACCTACGATAATGTTCTCTTCTGCTTTGTATGCAGCTTTCTCCGGAACTTTCAGGATCAGCTTACCGCCGGAAAGTCCTTTTCCGAAGTAATCATTGCTGTCACCGGTCAGTTCCAGTGTCAGACCTTTCGGGATAAATGCGCCGAAGCTCTGTCCGCCGGCACCATTGCAGTGTACAGTGATCGTATCATCTGCAAGTCCGTCTTTATTCTTTCTTGTGATCTCTGCACCAAGGATTGTTCCGAATGTACGGTCAATGTTTGTCAGGTTTACAGAAAGCTCTGTTTTCTGGCCCTTATTAATGGCATTTGCACATTTCTTAACCAGAACCTTCTCGTCCATGGTCTTTTCCAGTTCAAAGTTATATACTGCTTTCGGGTCAAAAGTAACTTTCTGGTCTTTGCCTGCGAACGGATTGTTCAGGATCGCACTTAAATCTACTTTACCCTGATGTGGTTCCTGTACGTTGTCTGTCTGAACCAGAAGATCAGTACGGCCTACCATCTCGCTGACTGTACGGAATCCGAGTTTGGACATATATTCTCTTAATTCCTGTGCGATGAAGCGCATGAAGTTCTCTACATATTCCGGTTTACCCTTGAATCTCTTACGAAGTTCAGGATTCTGTGTTGCCACACCAACCGGACAGGTATCCAGGTTACATACACGCATCATAACACAGCCCATTGTTACAAGCGGAGCTGTCGCAAAACCAAACTCCTCTGCACCCATTAATGCTGCGATCGCAACATCACGGCCACTCATGAGTTTACCGTCTGTCTCAATGCGGACACGGTTTCTAAGACCGTTTTTGATCAGTGTCTGATGTGTTTCAGCAAGTCCAAGTTCCCATGGAAGTCCTGCATTGTGGATAGAACTTCTCGGAGCTGCACCTGTACCTCCGTCATAACCGGAGATCAGGATAGTCTGCGCACCGGCTTTGGCAACACCTGCCGCAACTGTACCGACACCTGCTTCAGATACCAGTTTGACAGAAATATCTGCATATTTATTTGCATTCTTAAGGTCATAGATCAACTGCGCCAGGTCCTCGATAGAATAGATATCGTGGTGCGGCGGCGGTGAGATCAGGCTGACACCCGGTGTTGAATGACGGGTCTTGGCAATCCACGGATATACTTTCTTTGCAGGAAGATGTCCGCCTTCACCTGGTTTTGCACCCTGTGCCATCTTGATCTGGATTTCTCTTGCAGATACCAGATAACGGCTGGTTACACCGAAACGTCCGCTGGCAACCTGTTTGATCGCGGAGCATCTGTCATTGCTGCTTCCTGCGGAATCCAGTCTCTCATCACTTTCACCACCTTCACCTGTATTGGATTTTCCATGGAGGTGGTTCATGGCGATCGCCAGTGTCTCATGTGCTTCCTGTGAGATGGAACCATAGGACATGGCACCTGTTTTGAATCGTTTTACGATTTCATCTACACTTTCCACTTCTTCAAGCGGAACCGGTGTCTGGGCAAACTTAAAGTCCAGAAGTCCTCTTAAGTTTCCATGATTTTCTTTATCTACAAGATCTGTATACTGTTTGAACAGATCATAGCTTCCTGTCCATGCAGACTGCTGCAGAAGATGGATAGTCTGAGGATTGTAACGATGTTCCTCTCCCTGGCTTCTCATTTTGTGTGCACCTACGCTGTCCAGTGTCAGATCCGTCGGAAGTCCTAACGGGTCAAATGCTTCAGAATGAAGTTTCTCTACATTCTCTTCAATATCTTCCAGAGTAATTCCGCCTACACGGCTGACAGTACCTGTAAAATATTTCTCGATCACATCAGAGGAGATACCGATCGCCTCAAAAATCTGAGAGCCCTGATATGACTGGATTGTAGAAATACCCATCTTGGAAGCGATCTTTACGATACCGCTGATAACCGCATGGTTGTAATCATCTACTGCCGCATAGTAATCCTTATCCAGCATATGGGTATCGATCAGCTCATGGATCGTATCCTGTGCAAGATACGGGTTAATTGCGCTTGCTCCGTATCCGAGCAGGGTTGCGAAATGATGTACTTCTCTTGGCTCACCGGATTCAAGGATAATCGCGAGGGATGTACTCTTCTTCGTCTTTACAAGATGCTGATGAACTGCAGATACTGCCAGAAGTGACGGGATCGGCATATGGTTTTCATCAACTCCTCTGTCCGAAAGAACAAGGATATTCGCACCGTCACGGAATGCTTTATCTACTTCCACGAAGAGACGGTCAATTGCTCTTTCGAGTTTCGTGCTCTTGTAATATAACGTAGAAATAACTGCAACCTTAAATCCTTCATGATTAAAGTTTTTGATCTTCATCATGTCAGTATTTGTCAGGATCGGGTTATTGATCTTTAATACCTGACAGTTTTCAGGATTCTGCTCCAGCAGATTTCCATCTTTACCGACATATACACTTGTACTGGTAACGATCTCCTCGCGGATCGCATCAATAGGCGGATTGGTAACCTGAGCAAAAAGCTGCTTGAAATAATCGAATAACGGTCTGTTCTCTTTTGAAAATACTGCGAGTGGGGTATCCAGACCCATAGCTCCGATGCTCTCTGAGCCGTTTAATGCCATGTTTCTGATAGAAGTACGGTACTGCTCATAAGTATATCCAAATGCTTTCTGCAGACGCGCTCTCTGCTCCGGAGTATATTCTTCCGGTCTTTCATTCGGGATCTTAATGTCTCTTAACTTCACCAGATATCTGTCGAGCCACTCACCGTAAGGCTGCATCTTCGCATAGCCTTCTTTCAGCTCATTATCATCGATCACTCTGCCCTTTACTGTATCTACCAGAAGCATCTTTCCAGGATGGAGACGTTCTTTTAATACAATCTTCTCTTCCGGAATCGGCAGAACACCGACTTCTGAAGAAAGGATCATGTAGCCATCGGAAGTAATATAATATCTGGATGGACGAAGACCATTTCTGTCAAGCACTGCACCCATGACATCACCATCTGAGAAAAGAATGGATGCAGGTCCGTCCCATGGCTCCATCATAGTTGCATAATACTGATAGAAGTCACGTTTTGCCTGAGAAATCGTGTCATTATTGGCCCATGGTTCAGGAATTGTGATCATAACTGCAAGCGGAAGCTCCATACCGCTCATTACAAGGAATTCCAGAGTATTATCAAGCATTGCAGAGTCGGAGCCTCTTCTGTTGACAACCGGAAGTACCTTGTGAAGCTGTCCTTCCAGATATGGTGATTCCATATTTTCTTCTCTTGCCAGCATCTTGTCTGCATTGCCGCGGATCGTGTTGATCTCACCGTTGTGTACCATGAAACGGTTCGGATGCGCTCTTTCCCAGCTTGGGTTTGTGTTCGTACTGAAACGTGAATGTACCATGGCAATGGCAGATTCATAATCCGGATTCTGAAGGTCTTCAAAGAAAGTACGAAGCTGTCCGACCAGGAACATACCTTTGTAAACAATGGTACGGCTGCTCATGGATACTACATAAGTATTATCATTACTCTGTTCAAACTCACGTCTTGCGATGTAGAGCATACGGTCAAACGGAAGACCTTTCTCCACATCTTCCGGTTTTCTGATAAATGCCTGCATGATGCATGGCATACATTCTCTTGCCTTGTGACCCAGAACTTCCGGAAATACCGGAACCTGACGCCATCCAAGAAGCTCAAGACCTTCTTTTTCAAGAATGATCTCAAACATCTTCTTTGCCTGCGCACGTTTAATTTCATGCTGTGGGAAGAAAAACTGTGCGATACCATATTCTCTCTCATCGCCAATCTCAAATCCCTCTTTCTTACAGGCTTTTTTGAAAAATTTATGTGAAATCTGAAGCAGGATACCTACACCGTCACCGGTCTTACCCTCTGCATCTTTACCTGCACGATGCTCCAGATGCTCTACGATCTTCAAAGCATTCGCAACGGTATCATGGGTTTTCTTTCCTTTGATATTGACAACTGCTCCGATACCGCAGTTGTCATGTTCAAACTCAGGCCGATACAAGCCCTGCTGCTGTCCCTCTCTCACTTCTTTCATTATCCTCATCCTTTCTGTTGCTGGTTTTCCTCATTTATTTTTTTATCGACTGCCGCCTGAATAAATCCTCTGAATAACGGATGTGCATGGTTCGGGCGGGATTTGAATTCAGGATGCGCCTGGGTTCCTACATAGAACGGGTGTCCTGCAATCTCGATCATCTCTACAATATGATTGTCAGGGGAAGTTCCGACGATCTTCATGCCCTTCTCCTGAAGTTCTTTACGGAAAGCATTATTTACCTCATAACGATGTCTGTGGCGTTCCTGGATTTCTTTCTTTCCGAAGAGTTCATAAGATTTTGAATCTTCTGCAAGGATACACGGATAACTGCCGAGTCTTAAAGTTCCGCCGATATCTTCAATATCCTCCTGGTCAGGCATAAGCGCAATGACCGGATGTTTTGTCTCCGGAGCAAGTTCAATACTGTTTGCATCTTCATATCCAAGAACATGGCGGGCAAATTCAACAATTGCCATCTGCATTCCAAGGCAGATACCAAGATATGGGATCTTGTGTACTCTTGCATACTGTGCCGCAAGGATCATTCCTTCGGTTCCTCTGTTTCCGAATCCACCCGGAACCAGAATACCATCTACATTATGAAGCTGCTGATCGAGGTTCTTCTCTGTCAGCTCTTCGGAATCAATCCACTCGAGTTCTACTTTTGCTCTGCAGGAAATACCGCCGTGTTTTAGAGCTTCTACTACACTGAGATATGCATCATGAAGCTGTGTATATTTTCCTACGATTGCAATCTTTACAGTCTCAGTTGGATTTCTCAGGCTTTCTACCATTGCTTCCCAGTCGCTTAAATCCGGTTTTCTGTTTTCCAGACGAAGGCTTGAGAGAACAACATCGGCAAGCTTCTCTCTTTCCATTGCCAGAGGAGCTTCATATAAGTATTCCACATCCAGATTCTGAAGGACATGGCTGACAGGCACATTACAAAACAGCGCGATCTTCTCTCTGATATCATCTGTCACCGGATGCTCGCTTCTGCATACCAGTACATCCGGCTGGATTCCCATTCCCTGAAGTTCTTTTACGCTTGCCTGAGTTGGCTTGGTTTTCATTTCTTCGGATGCCTTTAAATAAGGAATCAAAGTTACATGGATCAGGATTGCATTGTCGTGTCCTACGTTGTGCTGGAACTGACGGATTGCCTCAAGAAACGGCTGGCTCTCGATATCTCCGACGGTTCCTCCGACCTCAATAATGGCAATCTTGTTTTCCTCCGGTGATTTTGCACGATAGAAACGGCTCTTGATCTCATTTGTAATATGAGGGATTACCTGTACAGTCCCTCCGCCGAAATCTCCGTGACGTTCTTTCTGAAGGACAGACCAGTAAACCTTACCGGTTGTCACGTTGGAATTCTTGTCGAGACTCTCATCAATGAATCTTTCATAATGTCCCAGATCCAGGTCAGTCTCTGTACCATCATCTGTTACAAAAACTTCTCCGTGCTGGATCGGGTTCATGGTTCCCGGATCAATATTAATATAGGGATCAAATTTCTGCATAGTCACCTGATAGCCTCTTGCTTTAAGAAGACGCCCCAGAGATGCTGCTGTGATTCCCTTCCCAAGACCAGAAACAACTCCTCCTGTGACAAATACGTATTTTACTGCCATTTTGATTTCCTCCTCCATCATCCTTGGTTTTATAATTTCCTGTTCTGTGATATAAGAAAAACGTCAGATACAGCCATCAGAGGGCACTTGTCCCATCTGGTATTCTGTATCTGACGTCTTTGTCAGGTTATAACAATATGATAACTGCCGAACAGTTACAAAAATATGGTATACTATAAAACATTTTTCTTCTTTTGTCAATAATGATTTGCAAAAAGACAGGCTCCCAGATATCATCTCGTTACTGTTCACTCCGTTCCCAGTAACGAGACCAAAATTCATTCCAGATTGCCTGCGGCAATGGAATTTTGGCTT
>CAVCYJ010000136.1:0-8105 GCA_963605995.1 Holdemanella biformis
TATTGATAAACACAGAAATGGAGGATGCTATCATGATTAAAAGAATAGGTATGCTTACCAGCGGCGGTGACTGTCAGGCACTTAATGCTACCATGCGTGGAGTGGTAAAAGGACTGACAAACAATGTGGATGAATTAGAGGTTTATGGATTTGACGATGGATATAAAGGACTGATCTATGGCAAATACCGTATGCTTACATCCAAAGATTTTTCAGGAATCCTTACACAGGGTGGCACGATCCTCGGAACTTCCAGACAGCCGTTCAAGCTGATGCGCGTTCCGGATGAGAATGGTCTGGATAAGGTTGAGGCAATGAAACAGACCTATTACAAACTCTGCCTTGACTGCCTGGTAATCCTCGGTGGAAACGGAACCCAGAAGACAGCCAACCTTCTGAGAGAAGAGGGCTTAAATATTATTCACCTTCCGAAGACCATCGACAATGATATCTATGGAACAGACATGACATTCGGTTTCCAGAGTGCGGTAAATATTGCAACAAATGCCATTGACTGTATCCATACAACAGCATCTTCACATGGACGTGTATTTATTGTAGAAGTCATGGGCCACAAAGTAGGAAGCCTGACACTTCATGCAGGTGTTGCCGGTGGTGCGGACATTATTCTGATACCTGAGATCCCATATGATATCAAGAAGGTTACAGGAGCTATCCAGAAGCGTGCCAAAGCAGGCAAACGCTTTACAATCCTTGCAGTTGCCGAAGGTGCGATTTCCAAAGAAGATGCAGAACTTCCAAAGAAAAAATACAAAGAGAAGCTGGAAGCCAGAGCGAAGAAATATCCATCTGTTTCCTATGAGATCGCAGACCAGATCTACCAGGAAATCGGAAGCGAAGTACGTGTTACAGTACCTGGCCATACGCAGCGAGGCGGAGAGCCGTGTCCATATGACCGTGTTCTTTCCACAAGAATCGGTGCGGGTGCGGCACAGGCGATCATTGACGGCACATATGGCGTGATGATCGGTGTGGTAAACGGTAAGATCAAACGTGTGCCGCTGGAAGAGTGTGCAGGCAAGCTTAAGATGGTATCGCCAAAAGACCAGCTTGTACAGGCTGCCAAACAGATCGGCATCAGTTTTGGCGACTGATAACGAAACAGTACTTGACTCAAAGATACTTTTTCTATAAGATACAGGAGTATGTAAAAAAGACCGCCGCGGGAATTTTTTCCGCGGCGGCTGTGATAAATGTACTTTCGGGCTCTTCTCGCAAAAGCAAACGCAGGAAAGACTCCGGGAGTACATATATTGAGATAGGAGTTTGTTCATGAGTTACACTGCTCTTTACAGAAAATTCAGACCGGATAATTTCGCAGATGTCAAAGGCCAGGATCACATTGTGACGACTCTGACCAATCAGATCAGGCATAACCGCATCGGTCATGCATACCTGTTCTGCGGAACCAGAGGTACCGGTAAGACAACAGTAGCCAAGATCCTGGCAAAAGCAGTCAACTGTGAACATCCCGTAAATGGCAGCCCCTGTAATGAATGTGCCATGTGCAAAGCAATCCAGGCAGGAACTGCAATGAATGTGATCGAGATCGATGCTGCATCCAACAATGGTGTAGATAATATCCGTGAGATCAGAGAAGAGGTTTCTTACCGTCCGACAGAGGGTAATTACAAAGTATATATCATAGATGAGGTTCATATGCTTTCCACAGGCGCGTTTAACGCCCTGCTGAAAACACTGGAAGAACCTCCGTCTTATGTTATGTTTATCCTTGCAACGACAGAGGCGCACAAGATTCCGGTCACGATCCTGTCCAGATGCCAGAGATATGATTTTCACAGGATCACCATAGACACGATCGCAGCCAGACTGGATGAACTGCTCAAAGTCGAAGGCATAGAAGCTGAGGAAAAAGCAGTCCGCTATGTAGCGAAAGCAGGAGATGGTTCCATGCGAGATGCACTCAGTCTTCTTGATCAGTGTATTGCTTTTTATCTGGGACAGAAACTTACCTATGATAAAGTTCTGGAGGTTCTGGGAGCTGTTGATACAGAGGTGTTCAGCAAGCTTCTGCGAAAGGTGATCCAGGGAGATGTGACTGGTTCTATCCATATCCTGGAGGAGCTGATCGTAGGCGGAAGAGAGCTGAGCCAGTTCGTGGGAGATTTTACCTGGTATATGAGAAATCTTCTTCTGGTAAAAACTTCTGAGGATCCGGAGGAGGCCATTGATGTTTCTTCTGAAAATATGAAGCTTCTGAAGGAAGAAAGCACCATGCTGGATGTGGAGACACTGATGCGATATATCCGCATTTTTTCCGATCTTTCCAATCAGATCCGTTACGCCACCCAGAAAAGGGTTCTCGTAGAGATCGCACTGATCAAACTCTGCCGTCCGGCGATGGAGACAAATCTGGATTCTGTTCTGGACAGACTGCGCATTCTGGAACAGCGGATGGATGAACGTTCGGTGCAGCAGGTGATCGTTCAGCAGGGCACAGCCGACACGGAAACAGCATCTGATATCACCGGTGCTGTGGCAAAGAAATCTCCGGCAAAAGCTGCTCCGGAAGATCTGCAGAAGATCGTAGCAGGCTGGCGGGTGATCACAGGTCAGACAACAGGGATGTTCAAACAGATGCTTCAGAAATCTGTTCCGAAATATAACGGAGAAACAGGAGAACCGGTTCTTTATGTGGAATTTCAGGATTTTCTGGGTCAGTCATATGTAGACAATCCGGAGGCAAAAAAAGAACTGCAGGATATCATCACCGCCCAGACAGGAAAAACGGTAGAAATCCAGATGCTGGTAGCGAATCAGCATCAGCATACGAGTCTGGCAAATATCACAGTGGATCAGGCGATCAGAGATAATATCAATATGGATATTGTGATAGAAGAAGATCCTGACGAACCACAGGAATAATATAATGTAGTCTCGGAGATGCAA
Source organism: Holdemanella biformis (assembly GCA_963605995.1). GTDB lineage: Bacteria > Bacillota > Clostridia > Lachnospirales > Lachnospiraceae > Blautia_A. The sequence continues at coordinate 2,932 of CAVCYJ010000136.1, forward strand.
AAAGATTCCGGGAGTACAATAATAACAAGGAGGATACCACAATGGCAAAACGTGGAGGATTCCCGGGAATGGGTATGCCGGGAAATATGAACAATCTTATGAAGCAGGCGCAGAAAATGCAGCGTCAGATGGAAGAAAACCAGAAAGCTCTCGAAGAGAAAGAATTTACAGCAACTGCAGGCGGCGGAGCTGTAGAAGTAACAATTTCCGGTAAGAGAGAGGTAACAAAGGTGAAACTTCAGGAAGAAGTAGTGGATCCGGACGATATCGAAATGCTGGAAGACCTGATCGTGGCAGCTACAAATGAAGCACTTCGTAAAGTGGAAGAAGAATCCACAGCGGTTATGTCAAAACTTACCGGTGGTCTGGGCGGCCTCGGCGGAGGACTTCCATTCTGATGGAATACTACAGCAGTCATATCAATAAGCTGATCGAGCAGCTTTCCCACCTTCCGGGAATCGGTGCAAAATCAGCACAGAGACTGGCATTTCACATCATGAATATGCCAAAAGACCAGGTAGAACAACTTACATCATCCATTGCCAATGCAAGAGAGAACGTACAGTATTGTAAATGCTGCTGCACTCTCACAGATAAGGAAATCTGTCCGATCTGCAGCAATGACAGGAGAGATCATTCCGTGATCATGGTGGTAGAGAATACCAGAGATCTTGCGGCTTATGAAAAAACCGGCAAATTTGATGGCGTTTATCATGTACTTCACGGTGCAATTTCCCCGATGCTCGGAATCGGTCCGGATGATATCAGGCTGAAAGAACTCATGCAGCGCCTGACAAAAGACGATGTAAAAGAAGTGATCATTGCCACCAACTCCAGTCTGGAGGGCGAGACAACGGCCATGTACATCAGCAAACTGATCAAGCCGACTGGGATCAAAGTCAGCAGGATCGCCAGCGGCGTTCCGGTAGGCGGTGACCTGGAATATATTGATGAGGTAACTCTGCTCCGCGCTCTTGAGGGACGGGTAGAGCTGTAATATATGGGGATATTTCCCATATAATTGAAACGCAGGCAGACGAACTTTGTCGGTCTGCAGGAAAACTGATATAAAGGAGGAGTCTTTTTGCCAAAAAAGAAAGCAACTTCTTCCGATGTGGCTGAGAGAGCCGGTGTATCTCAGGCAACTGTATCTATGGTTTTGAACAAGAAATACAATGTCTCTTTTTCCAGAGAGACTGTGGAAAAGGTAGAACAGGCAGCCAGAGAATTAGGCTACCGGCTTCCTGGCCGCAAAAACAAAAAAGACAGCAGGAAAGAGAAACTGATCGTTGTCTTTTGCCCGACTCTGACAAGTCCATATTATGTGCTTCTGCTCCAGGGAGTAGAGGCAGTAGCAAACAAGCAGGGCTACGGCGTCTTTATCTGCAATACACAGAGAGATGCCCGTCTAGAAGAGAAATATCTCCGGATGATGCACACCATCCAGCCCCAGGGAATCATCTACAGCTGCAATCCCAATCCGGATTTTCAGCAGCAGGTAGAGGAATTGGCGCAGACGATCCCCCTTGTTATTATCAGCAACAAGGAAAAAACTACCACAGTAGATGCCATTAATCAGGATAATACAGTGGTAGGAAAAATGATGGCCAGACATCTGCTTGATCTGGGACACAGAGATGTGGCATTTATTACTCCGCCGCTTACCAGAAGACAGTGGCAGAGAAGCAGGCGTGTAAACGGCTTTGTAAAAGAATTTGAGAAAGAGGGCCTGAAGGATCATGTGATCATCAAGGCGGCAGATGAATCCATTGATTCAAGAATCCCAAGAATGGATACAGAATATTCCATGGGGTATCAGCTTACAATGGAGCTTCTGCAGGAAGGCAGACAGTTTACTGCCATTGCCGGACAGAACGATATGATGGCGATCGGTGCACTGGATGCGCTCCATGAGGCCAGAGTTCATGTGCCCAGGGATGTATCGGTGATCGGATGTGATAATATCTTTTATTCCGGTATCCGCAAGATTTCGCTTACAACGATCGACCACTTTGTAGCATTAAAAGGTCAGGATGCGTGCGATATCATCCTGCGCAAGATTGACACCAGGGAAAGAGCCCTGACGGATTCAGCCCCTATCAGCCTTTACAATATTGAATATACGCCAAAACTCATATCCAGGCGCACAACCGGATATGCAAGAACCCGCAAGAACCCTGCCGGGAAAATTAATTAAATACGCCATACGAAATTATTAATAATAATTTGGAACTTCAGAATACAACTGAAAATACGATATCCCATAGAAAACTGTAAAAATGCTGATTGATAATCCTTTCACAGGATAACAGGAAATTAATAAAAAACATAATTATTAATAGAAAAATTATTAATAATTCTTCGAGTGCTTGACCTTCTGCCGGAGTTTGATATAATGAAAACATCAACAGGCGAACGCTTATAAGTGAGCAAAAATTACGACTGTTCATATGCCGTTATCGCGAAATGAACAGCAGCCAAAATCAGGAGGGTTAAGAACATGAAATTTTTTATTGACACAGCTAAAGTAGAAGATATTAAAGCAGCTAACGATATGGGTGTAATCTGTGGTGTTACTACAAACCCGTCTCTTATTGCAAAAGAAGGAAGAGATTTCAACGAAGTAATCAAAGAGATCACATCTATCGTAGACGGACCGATCAGCGGTGAAGTTAAAGCTACAACAACAGACGCTGAAGGCATGATCAAAGAAGGCCGTGAGATCGCAGCAATCCATCCGAACATGGTTGTTAAGATCCCTATGACAGTAGAAGGTCTGAAAGCAGTTAAAGTTCTTTCAGCAGAAGGAATCAAAACAAACGTTACTCTGATCTTCACAGCTAACCAGGCACTTCTTGCTGCAAGAGCCGGCGCAACATATGTTTCTCCGTTCCTTGGAAGACTGGACGACATTTCTGTAAGAGGTGTTGACCTGATCCGTGAGATTGCAGAGATCTTTGAAGTAGCAGGAATCGAGACAGAGATCATCGCAGCAAGCGTCAGAAATCCGATCCACGTAACAGACTGCGCACTTGCAGGTGCTGACATCGCAACTGTTCCATACAGCGTAATCGTACAGATGACAAAACATCCTCTGACAGATGCAGGTATCGTAAAATTCCAGAATGATTATAAAGCAGTATTCGGCGAATAAGGAGAATTTACCATAATGGAAAAATTAGAACTTCAGAAAATTGCAAACGAAGTCCGCAAAGACATCGTTACAGCAGTACACGCTGCAAAAGCAGGACATCCGGGCGGATCTCTGTCTGCAGCAGATGTATTCACATACTTATATTTTGAAGAAATGAATATTGATCCGAAGGATCCTAAGAAAGCTGACCGTGACCGTTTCGTACTTTCCAAAGGCCACACAGCACCAGGATATTATTCTGCACTTGCAGAAAGAGGATTTTTCCCAAAAGAAGACCTGAAGACTCTTCGTCATCTGGGTTCTTATTTACAGGGACATCCGGATATGAAACATATCCCGGGTGTTGATATGTCCAGCGGTTCTCTCGGACAGGGCATCTCCGCAGCAGTAGGTATGGCACTTTCTGCAAAATTAAGCAACGAGAGTTATCGTGTATATACCTTATTAGGTGACGGTGAGATCCAGGAAGGACAGGTCTGGGAAGCTGCCATGTTTGCAGGTCACAGAAAACTGGACAACCTTGTAGTGATCGTAGATAACAACGGACTTCAGATTGATGGTAAAATTGATGATGTATGCTCCCCGTACCCGATCGATAAGAAATTTGAAGCATTTAACTTCCATGTGATCAACGTTGCAGACGGAAATGACATGGATCAGTTAAAAGCTGCTTTTGATGAAGCAAAGGCTACCAAGGGAATGCCTACAGCTATCATTATGAAAACTGTAAAAGGAAAAGGCGTTTCCTTTATGGAAAACCAGGCCGGATGGCATGGCAAAGCTCCGAATGACGAGCAGTATGCACAGGCAATGGCAGACTTAGAAAAGGCAGGTGAAGCATTATGTCAGAAGTAAAGAAGATCGCAACAAGAGCAAGCTATGGCGCTGCACTGGTTGAATTAGGTAAGAAACATGACAACCTGGTCGTTCTGGATGCTGACCTTGCTGCAGCTACTCAGACAGGTATGTTCAAGAAAGAATTCCCGGAACGTCATATCGACTGTGGTATTGCTGAGTGCAATATGATGGGTATTGCCGCAGGTCTGGCTACAACAGGAAAAGTTCCTTTTGCCAGCACATTTGCCATGTTTGCGGCAGGACGTGCCTTTGAACAGGTTCGTAACTCCATCGCATATCCGAAGATTAATGTAAAGATCGGTGCTACTCACGGCGGAATCTCTGTAGGTGAAGATGGTGCAACACATCAGTGCTGTGAGGATTTTGCGCTTATGAGAGCAATCCCGGGAATGGTTGTTGCGTGTCCTTCTGATGATATCGAAGCAAAAGCTATGGTTGAAGCAGCTTATGAGCATATTGGACCTGTATATATGAGATTTGGACGTCTGGCAGCTCCTGTTATTAATGACAGACCGGACTATAAATTTGAATTAGGTAAGGGTATCGTCCTTCGCGAGGGAAAAGACCTTACTATCATCGCAAACGGTCTTTGCGTAGCTCCTGCTCTTGAAGCAGCAGAGAAGCTTGCAGCAGACGGTGTAGATGCAAAAGTGATCAACATTCACACGATCAAACCTCTCGATGAAGAACTCGTAGTTGCAGCAGCCAGAGAAACAGGCAAGGTTGTAACTGTAGAAGAACATTCTGTAATCGGCGGACTTGGCGGTGCTGTATGCGAATGCCTGTCTGAGAAGGCACCTGTACCTGTAAAACGTATCGGTGTAAACGATGTATTTGGCGAATCCGGTCCGGCTGTAGCTCTTCTTGAGAAATACGGACTTGACGCAGAAGGCATCTACAAACAGATCAAAGAGTTTGTATAATCCAGGATTCCCTGTGTGATGGTATCTGCCAGGGAAACTACGGTAGACAGGCGCGTTGTCTGAAGTGTTAACTGCTCCAGAAGTCCTGCTATGTTTACGATTCCTGTAATATGGATATCACCCACAGGAGGAAGTTCTTTCTGAACTCCGGCACCCGGGTACAGTGCACCATCAGCGATGGTCACGTATCCGAGGTGCTTTTTTTGTCCCAGAGAGGCATCAATGGCGATTACGAGTCC
>CAVCYJ010000137.1:0-8016 GCA_963605995.1 Holdemanella biformis
TCCATCTGGATGAAGAAGACCGCCATGTGATCGTTATGTGCGGCATGAGCGCAGCTTTCTCCGCATTGTTCGGAACGCCGATGGCGGCGGCTGTGTTTGCGTTGGAAGTTGGTACTGACAGCATTGACTATGCGTGCCGGATTTCGTGGAGGAGAGATTGTTCCGTCATTCTGTATTGGTGCAACTTTTGGATGTGTGATGGGAAACTGGCTGGGACTTTCACCGTCTATCTGTGCTGCATGCGGAATGGCTGCGGTATTCTGCGGAGTTACGAACTGCCCGATCACGTCGATTCTGATCGCATTTGAGATGTTTGGATTTAAGGGAGTTTCTTTCTATCTGATTGCAGTTTCTATCAGTTATGCGGCTTCGGGATATTATGGATTGTATAAGGACCAGACGATTGTTTATTCTAAGTATAAGGCGAGATATGTGAATAAACGCACGAGATTCTAAAGTAGAAAGACCAGCAAAGAATAGAGGAAGAAGGTTGAGTATATGGTAAAACCAGAGAGGGACAGTCGGATTTCAAAGACAGATACATATTTAAATGTTGCTGAAGTTTTTGCATATAGAAGTACTTGTCTGAAGAGAAAATATGGTGCAGTGATCGTTAAAGATGATGCGGTGATTTCTACTGGATATAATGGTTCTCCGCGAGGAATGGAGAATTGTTGTGACAGGAAAGAATGTCCAAGGATCAGACTGGGACTTCATCAGGGGCAGGGATATGGAATCTGCAGGGCTGTTCATGCAGAGCAGAATGCACTTCTTAATTGTTCGAGAGAACAGACGATAGGAGCGGATCTATATTTGGTTGGAGTGAATCCCTCAGACAATTCTATTCACCGTGCGAAGCCCTGTCCGTTATGTGCGAGATTGATCATACAGGCGGGAATACGGAATGTGATCATGCGGGTGGGGGATGAAAAAGAATCTTATATTACTATTCCCGCAAAAGAACTGGAATGGTATCAGGAGCCAGAGGATTACAGAGAATAAAGAGAATCAGATAAGGTGAGAAAACGTATCCAAATAAAAAGATAATATAAAAGAATATAAGGCGAAAAAGTATATAAAGTAACAGTAGAGCGAAAAGAGTGTTGATTTGTGCATGTGTCACAAAAATTCAACGCTCTTTTTTTATAAAACAGAGAAAGAAAAGGAATTTGCTCAAAAGAGGGCATATGCCCTTTTGAGAAAATAGGGACGTAAGTATAATGCAGATAAAGAAAGACAAATGTACATTTTCTATCTAAATACAATAAATATCTGAAATTTAAAATTTAGTAAAATCAAACAGTAAATAATGAAAAATTATACAGAATTGATTTATAAACGCCAGATTATAAAGAGATAATTTTCATCTATATACTTAAAGAAAACGAGACCGTGAAGAGGATGATTTTATTTATACATAAAGTATGTATGCAGCGAAAATCAGGCAGATTTTGAAATTTCAGACTTCATAAAAACGGGTATAGCAATATTTCAGGAGGGAATCAAATGAAAAAAGCAATGATGATGGGCGCAGCAGTATTGGCTGTAACAGCAATGACAGGAAATGTATTCGCAGCAGGAAGTGATTTCAGTGTATCAATGATCACAGATACAGCAGGAATCAACGATCAGTCTTTCAATCAGTCTGCATGGGAAGGACTGCAGGAGTTTTCTGAAGAAACAGGAGTGGAAGTAAATTATCTGGAATCCAAGCAGTCATCGGACTATGTACCGAATCTGGAACGTCTGGGGGATAATGAAGCAGACTTGATCTGGTCTGTCGGATTTGACACAGCAGATGCTTTGATCGAAGCAGCAGAAAGCAATCCGGATTTAAAATATGCGATCGTGGATAATTCTTATGATGATACTCCGGATAATGTAACAGGCGTTATCTTTAAAGCGCAGGAGCCATCTTTTCTAGTAGGATATGCTGCTGGAAAAACAACAGAAACAGATCAGGTTGGATTTGTAGGCGGTATTGAAAATGCAGTAATCCAGCAGTTTATGTATGGCTATGAAGCAGGTGTGCAGTATGCGGCAAAAGAACTTGGAAAAGAGATTACAGTAAATGCCCAGTATGCAGAATCATTCTCAGATGCAGCAAAGGGAAAAGCGATCGCATCTAAGATGTTCTCTGATGGTTGCGACATTGTTTATCAGGCAGCAGGCGGAACCGGAACAGGTGTTATTGAAGCAGCAAAAGAAGCTGGAAAATATGCGATTGGTGTAGACCGTGACCAGGCATATCTGGCACCGGATAATGTTCTTACATCTGCTCTGAAAAAAGTTGGAAAAGCAATGGGAATTGTTTCTGAAGATGTGATGAACGGAGAAGACTTCGGTGGGCAAACACTGGAATTTGGTATTGCTGAGGATTGTGTAGGAATTCCGGAAGAGAATCCAAACATGGATCCGGCAGTATATGAAGATACAATGAAAGTAGCAGATCTTATTAAGTCAGGTGAAGTAGTACCTCTTGCAACAGAAGAGGAATATACAGATTTTGTTGATTCACTTAAATGATAAAAACTGTATGATGACAGATTTATTCATTCAATAGAGAAAAAATAACAGATGGTGAAAATATATAAATCTGTCAGGATGTTAAATTGGGAGGAACTGAAAATGGCAGAAGTGAGCAGGGATTATGCTGTACAGATGCACGGCATAACAAAGAGATTTGGATCCTTTTGTGCACTTGATCATATGGAACTGGATGTAAAAGCCGGTTCCATACACTCCCTTCTGGGAGAGAACGGTGCAGGAAAAAGTACTCTGATGAATGTATTATACGGATTGTATCAGGCAGAAGAAGGTCAGATTTATCTTAATGGAGAACCTGTAGAGATTAAATCTCCGAGCGATGCGATCCGTTTGGGAATTGGAATGGTACATCAGCATTTCATGTTAGTGGAACGTTTTACAGTACTCCAGAATATTATTCTTGGAGATGAAACAGTATCCCACATGGGAACTTTAAATATGAAAAAAGCCCGTCAGGATGTTGCAGAAATTGCGGAGAAGTATGGACTTACCATTGATTTGGATGCGAAGATCAGTGACATTACGGTCGGAATGCAGCAGAGGGTTGAAATTATCAAAGCACTGTATCGTGGAGCCAATATTCTGATTCTGGATGAGCCGACAGCTGTTTTGACACCGCAGGAGATCCAGGAACTGATCAAGATTATGAAGAACCTGATCGAATCCGGAAAATCAATTATCATCATTACTCACAAATTGAAAGAGATTAAGGCAGCTTCCGATATCTGTACGGTTATCTGCAGAGGTAAGTACATAAATACTGTTGAGGTAAAAGATGTTAGTGAAAGTGATCTGGCAGCTTTGATGGTTGGACATGATGTGAAGCTGGTCGTAGATAAAGATAAAGCACAGCCAGGTGAAGTAGTTCTGGATATTAAAGACCTTGTTGTGGAAGATGAGAGAGGTATTGAAGCAGTAAAGGGATTGAGTCTACAGGTTCGAAGTGGTGAGATTGTTGGTATTGCAGGTATTGACGGAAATGGACAGAAAGAACTGATCGAAGCGCTCAGTGGTTTTATCAAAACAAAATCAGGAAGCATTTGCGTAAGAGGAAAAGAACTGCAGAACACAACACCGCACAATATCCTGGACAGTGGTGTCAGTATCATTCCGGAAGACCGTCACAAACGTGGACTGGTACTGGAGTTTACAGTAGTGGAAAATGCAGTTCTGAACAAATACAGGAAAGAACCTTTTTCACACAAGGGTATTTTGAAAAAAGCTGAGATGGAGCAGTTTGCTCAGAAATTGATCGATGAGTGTGATGTACGTCCGGCAGGATGTGCGATGACACAGGCAGGTAATCTTTCTGGAGGTAATCAGCAGAAGCTGATCATTGGACGTGAAGTAAGCAATAATCCGGATTTACTTGTGGCGGTTCAGCCTACACGAGGACTGGATGTTGGTGCGATCGAACAGGTTCATAAAACACTGATCGGGGAAAGAGACAAGGGAAAAGCAATTCTTCTGGTTTCTTTTGAATTGGATGAGGTCATGAATGTATCAGATACCATTGCAGTTATTTACGATGGTGCGATCCAGGATACCTTTGCACAGGGAACTGTAGATGAAAATACAATCGGATTATTAATGGCGGGAGGAAAGAAGCATGAATAAAGTTGCTCAGGCATTAAAAAAGCCGGTTATCCGAACACTGGCTGCAATCGTGCTGGGACTTCTGGTAGCCGGAATCATACTGGCAGTGGCCGGATATCCGCCAATGAAGTCAATGCTGGCACTTGCAAAAGGAATTTTTTCAAAATCAAAATATATGTCAAATGTGATCATTAAGAGTACACCGCTGATATTCACAGGACTGGCAGTAGCATTTGCCTTTCAGACGGGTTTGTTTAATATCGGTGCAGAGGGACAGTTTATCATTGGATGTCTGGCATCTACGATTGTAGGTATCACTGTAAAATTACCGGCAATCCTGCAGATTCCTCTGGTATTACTGGCAGGAATGGCAGCAGGTGCAATCTATGGAGGTTTGATCGGTATCCTGAAAGCACGTTTCGGTATCCATGAAGTTATCAGTGGCATCATGCTGAACTGGATCGCACTTTATTTATCAAACTATGTGTGTATGCTTCCTGTTTTCAGAAATGGAGACAGTAATGGAACTTATCAGGTCAGTGAAGCAAGTGAAACACTGTTACTGGGAAACTGGAAAAAATCAGAAGCAGGAATGGCAGCACTGAAAAAGATTTCGTTTTTTGGAGAAGCACTGCTTAAAACAGATGTAAACTTTGGTTTTCTGTTTGCTGTGATCGCGGCAATCGTACTTGCAGTTCTTCTGAGAAATACAACTAAGGGATTTGAACTTCGAGCAGTTGGATTTAATAAATTCTCTGCAGAAGCAGTTGGTATTGATATCAAAAAGAATATTCTGCATGTTATGCTGATCAGTGGTGCGGTAGCAGGACTTGGAGCAGCTTTCTATATTACAGGAAACTCTCCGCATAAAGTATCTGTTCTGAGTGCTTTTGAAGGAACCGGAACAAATGGACTCGGAGTTGCACTGATCGCTGGAAGTTCACCGATCGGATGTATTTTCTCAGGACTTTTATTTGGCGGACTCCTTTATGGAGGACAGTCACTTCAGTATGAGGTTGGAGCACCTACAGAGATCATCAATATTGTAATCGGTACGATCGTATTCTTTGTAGCAGTTATGCAGGGCGTTCCGGCTATTCTGGAGAAAGTTGCAGGAAGGAGGGCTCATCATGCTGAATAATATTACCCTGGCAATCGCCATTACATTAATGTATTCTACTCCGATGGTTTTCGCAGGACTGGGAAACCTCTTGTCAGAAAAGACCGGAGTTATTAATATTGGAGTAGAAGGTATGATGACGATCGGAGCATTTGCCGGAGCAGCGGTATGTTACTTTACCGGAAATGCATGGCTTGGATTTCTGGGAGCAGGAATTGCGGGCGGAGCACTGGCAGTTCTTCATGCAATCGCATCAATCATATTTAAGTGTGACCAGACAGTTTCTGGCATTGCGGTAAATCTTATCGGACCTGGTGCAGCATTATTTATTTGCAGTCTGTTGTTTGATGGAGCGACATCTACACAACCGGTATCACAGAAACTGCCTAAAATTTTTGGGAACAGAAAACTTCCGGGAGTACTTGGAAATCTGAATCTGGATGTAACAGTAGTACTTGCGCTGCTCACCGCAGTTCTGATCTGGTGGATCTTTTACAGAACAAAATGGGGGCTGCATTTACAGGCGGTTGGTGAACATCCGGCAGCAGCGGATACACTTGGAATCAATGTTAACAGACTTCGATTCGTATGTGTAATTCTTTCTGGAGTATTATCCGGTTTCGGAGGAGCAGCTGTAACTCTTGGAATCGTATCACAGTTTACACCTATTACAATTGCAGGACAGGGATTTATCTCTATTGCAGCAGTAATCTTTGGTAAATGGACACCACATGGAGCGTATGGTGCATGTCTGCTGTTCGGATTTGCACAGGCGTTAACGGTTCTGCTGGGTGGTGGAAACTCTATAATTCCGTCACCGATCCTGGCAATGCTTCCATATGTGCTTACAATTGTAATGCTTGTACTGTTTGTTGGACGTGCCGTAGCACCGAAAGCGAGTGGTAAACCATATGAAAAAGGTTCCAGAACATAAAGCGTAAAGGAATAATAAATGAGTGAATTTTTAAAGTTGATGGATCGCCTCTCAGGTGAAAAAAAGGAAAAACTTCAGAAACTTTTTAGAAATGCGCCATACTGGCTGATAGATAGTTTTCAGGTGATAAATCTGGAAAAGAATACTACGTTTGTTACCAGAGGAGAAGAAGCAAATGCCGTGTATGTACTGGTCAGTGGGAATGTGAAAGCAACAGATGAAAGAATTTATGATATTGCATATGACTATACATGGTTTGAACCAATAGAGATATTTGGAGCAATGGAATTGTATATGGGGTATGACAGATATATTGCGACTCTGGTTACATTGACTAAATGTCAGCTGCTGGGGATTTCCCGCGGGCTGTATAAGAAGTGGATTATGGGAGATTCGGCGATGATGCTGGAACAGGTGAGGGATATTACCAGAAAGCTAAATGATCAGGCATTGAAAGAAAGAGACTTTCAGTTTCTGGATAGTTCTGAGAGGATTTCCTATCTACTTCTTCAGATGTATCGAAGGTATGCAGTAGACGGAGTCTGCACAATACGGCTGACGAGGGATGCAATGGCCAAACAGTGCGGGATTAACGTTCGTACTGTAGGCAGAGCACTGAGAAAATTACTGGATGCGGATATGCTGTGCCGGTCCGGGCATTATATGATCATCAACGAACAGCAGTATCAGAAAATAAAAGAAATGTTATCAAAAGAAACGATAATAGATGGAGGATATAACGATGAGCGAAAAGAGAAAAATAATTCTGGACTGTGACCCTGGACATGATGATGCGATTGCGATCATGCTTGCAGCAAAGAGTGAAGTGCTGGATCTGCTTGGAATATCTGTAGTAGCAGGAAATCAGACAATAGAGAAAACTGTGAGAAATGCATTGAATGTGTGTCAGTATCTGGGACTTGATGTTCCAGTATATCAGGGATGCGGACAGCCGATGATCCGCGATAAACAGGTTGTAGCAGGTGATATCCACGGGGAAAGCGGATTGGACGGCCCGGTATTTGCACCGCTGACAAAACAGGCAGAGAAGAAGCATGGTGTGCAGTTTATTATTGATACACTTCTTGCTTCTGACGGAGATATTACAGTAGTAACAACAGGTCCGATGACAAACCTTGCGATGGCAATGAGACTCTGCCCGGATATTATTCCGAAGATCCATGAGATTGTTCTGATGGGAGGAAGCTACCAGTTGGGAAATGTTACACCTGCGGCAGAGTTTAATATTATTGCAGATGCGGATGCTGCTCATGTAGCATTTACCTGCGGCAGAAAAATTACGATGATCGGTCTTGATGTAACACGTAAGGTTCTTTGCTATCCGTCAATCGTAGAGCGTATGGGAAAGATTGATAATCCGGCTGCAAAGCTTTTCGTAGACTTAATGACATTCTTTAATAAAAGCCAGAAAGAGGTTTACGGATGGGAAGGCGGTCCGTTACACGATCCGGTTACCATTGCTTACCTGATTAATCCGGACATTCTTACTGTAAAAGAAATGTATACTCAGATTGATATCCGAAGCGAACAGAGCTATGGACGTACAAACTGTGATTTCTTCCATTATATGGGTAAGGAACCAAACAGTTTCGTAGCAATTGACATTGATCCGGAGAAGTTCTGGGATGTTGTAGAAGATGGAATCCGTAAATATTCATAAGAGGGATAAAAAGTGAAGGTAGTCAAGCGGATATTCGCAATCCGCCTGAATGAATGGGAGGGGCTGTCGGGAAATAGACAGCCCCCTTGTCTGTGCTCAGGAGAGATCTTCGGCTGTTTCTGGCTTTGATCTGTGAAA
>CAVCYJ010000138.1:0-7998 GCA_963605995.1 Holdemanella biformis
CGGAAAAATCTATCCTTTATTTACTGAAGATCACACATACAGGACTCTCTGAGTCCGCTGTTTTATCCGGCAGACTGAATTTTCCTGTTTTTTCATCAAGCGGGATCTCTACAATCGTGTCTGTCAGTTCATTTGCTGCGATCACTGCTTTTCTGTCTTCGTTCCATATAATATATCTCGGCTGCTTTCCACCGGTTTTTATGGAATCACAATATTTCAGAAATCCATTTTCCTGCACCCGGAAGCTGGTAACACTGTCATGCTTTCTATTGGAAACGATCACATATTTACCATCATCTGTAATGTCAATTCCGCTGGCCCATCCATCTCCTGTATAGGTTTCAGGAAGTGTAGGCAGAATCTGTTTTGCTTCTAAGACACCATTTACATCATCAAAACAGTAACTGGTCACTGAATAATCTTTCTCATTTACACCATAACCCCATTTATTATTCTGATGAAAAACAAAGTGTCTCGGCTCTGCAATCTCTCTTGAGCATACAATGCAGGTTCTGTCCAGTGTTCCATTCTCAGAATCAATCTTAAACACATCTACCTGTCCAAATCCCTGCTTTCTGCCCTGGCAGGAAACTACCAGATAATTTCCATCACGATCCTGCTGCACCTGATGAGGATGAGAAATGGTTCCTTTTTCAAGCCCCGGAATTGTATAAATTTCTTTTAACGGCTTCAGGCTTCCATCTGTATCTCTCGGAATAACTGCAACTGTCCCTGTCTGCAGATTTGCTACAAAGATCCATTTATTTGTTTTGTCCACAGATAAATGTACCGGATTGATTCCATCTGTAGAAACTGTGTTCATATAAATCAGCTGTCCGGTTGCCCTGTCAACAGAAAAAGAACTGATCTCACTCTTATCACCATGAATGGTATAAAGAAATTCTCCGGTTTTATCCATACACAGAAAAGACGGATTTACCAGGTTCTTTACAATCTGGACAAGACTCCATTTTCCATTATCATCTACCTGATAAACACTGATACCCTTCCCTCTGGCATTTCTTTCTTTTGTAGTCCGGCATCCAACATATGCATATTTCATCTCTTGGTCTCCTTTCAGCAAAACAGTTTAAATCCACCAACCAGTGCAAAAATCACAATTACCATGACAGCTCCAAAAGAGATTCCAAACAGTTTGGCAAAAACAGACTGCTGCTCTTTATCAGAAGCATTTGTTTCCTGCACATAAGAAGCCAGTATCAGGCTTCCTCCTGTAGACAAAGGACTGATTCCTGCGACAGTTGCTCCTCCGACAATGGCCATGATCAATTCCAGAGCTGTCACGCTGCCGCCCACATTTGCCGCAATATCTGACGCTGTCGGTATCAGCGTTGGAAGAACAACTCCATTTGCAGAACTGAACCATGACATCAGTCCGGCTGTCAGTCCGATGATCGGAGATGCTGTGAACTGATTCATCAAAGATGCCAGCAAATCCGAAAGCAGTGTGATTCCTCCCAGTTCCTTAGTTACCGCCATCAACATACTGACCCCTGTGATCAGCAGCAAAACACTCCACGGAATCAGTTTTAAGGCGGCCTTTTCATTTACAACATTAAAGAGCAGCAGTACAAATGCCAGCGCAAAAGATACCAGCCCTACATCATAGCGAAATACCACAACTGCTATTACGAGAACAATAAGTGCAAGGATACAGATGATCTGAGATCTGTTAAATGCCGGCAGTTCTTTTTTATCAACAGTATCTTCTGATTTCATTTTATAGCCTTTAAAAACAATATAAAGAAGAACTGCACAGATAAGATTTGCCACACTGACTCCTGCAAATACCGGGGCAGCGGCTCCTGTCATTCCCATTTCTTCTGTAAGATCGGTTACAATAATTCCCGATAATGCGATCGGTGATGCAGTTCCTCCTACTGCTCCCAGAATTGCCATACTTCCCATCAGAATTGGGGAAGCCTGCATCTGAACAGAGAGACTTACCGCAAAGATGATCATTACAGACTGCACTGAAATGGCACCCGGACCGGCAGCAGATAAAACATAAGAAACTACATAAATAATAATCGGTATCAGAAACGTCTTTTTACCTACTACTGCAACCATCTTCCTGGACAATAATTCCAGCGTATGGTTTTCCTGAAGCAGACAGAAGAAAAACATTGTTCCAAGTAATGTCATAAATAGTTTACTCGGAAATCCACTTAAAATTACATTTGTATCTACCCCGCTGATCAGCCCCAGTACAAATGCCAGCCCGATAGACACGATCCCAACGTTTAATTTTTTTGTAAACCCCAATACGATTGCTCCTACAAGGAACAATAATGATAACACCTGATAAGCCATACCTTCTAACCTCTCAATCCAGTGTTAATGGTTTGATTTTTCTGATCACATCAAGGATTGTTCCATCTCTTGCTTCCAGAACTGCAACTACCTTGTCTTCCCACTCCAGTTTATCCGGAGTTCCCACAAGACTGTATGCTTTATCTTTCAGCCATTCGATCGTAACCGTTTTGATTCCTGCTTCTGCAAGATATTTTTCAATGTCCTTACGTGCCGGATTTACTGCGATTCCATAATCCGTTACCAGAACATCTACACAGTCTCCGGGTGTTACAACTGTAACAACATCCTCACATACAGTTGCCATACGTCCTCTTGTCAGTGGTGTAACAATAATCGTACACTTACTTCCGCACGCTGCATCCGGATGTCCGCCAGGTGCACCGCGGAGTACACCGTCTGATCCTGTCAGTACGTTTACATTAAACTTTGTATCAATTTCCAGTGCGGAAAGTACAACGAAATCAAGTTTATTAACCAATGCACCTTTGTTTGCAGCATTCGCATATTCACTCAGATCGGTCTCATAGTGATTCGGGTTTGTTCCAATATGGTTAATCGCGCCCATATCAAAATCCTGTGTATCACAGATTTTGCGGCAAAGTCCCTTGTCCATAAGCTGGCATACAGAACTGCTGGTTCCGCCCAGTGCAAAGCTCATTGTAATTCCTTTTTCTACCATGTACTGTTCGATAAATCTGTTTGCCGCAAGAGACGGACCGCCTACACCTGTCTGGAAAGAAAATCCATCTACGAAATCAGGAGATGCGGCAATAACCTTTGCTACGTTTTCTGCCATCATAAGTTCTCTTGGATTATCTGTAATACGTGCTTCCTTTGTGGTGATCTTAGCTGCATCTCCAATGTCATCTACCACACATACACAGTCAACGTCAATTCCCTTGACAGATGCCGGAACATTTGGAAAATCAACTAAAGTATCTGTGATAATAACAGTATGGTCTGCAAAATGTGAGTCATGAATTCCGAATCCCATGGAACCGAAATTATTTTTTCCTCCGATACCGCTGGCATTTCCACAGCAGTCAGAAGAAGCTGCTGCAAGGAAGGCAATATCAATATGTACTTCTCCGGCTTCTACTGCACGCGGACGTCCTCCATGACTTCGGATGATTGCCGGTTTTGCAAGCTTTCCTGCGGAGATCACTTCTCCGATTCTTCCACGGACACCTGAAGTCTGGACACCTGTGATCTTTCCCTGTTCAATATAATCGGCAATTACATCCTGTGCATTTCCAAGAGAAGTAGCCGCAACTGTAATGTCCTTTAATCCCATTTCTTCTACCAGTACTTTTGCTACCATACTTGCTACATAATCGCCATCTCTTAATTCTGTATGGAAAGAAAATGTCATGCCATCATGTGCACCGCATTTTTCACACGCTTCGCGGATTGATGCGCAGATTTTGCTCTCTTCCGGTTTCACTCTGCGGACGGTTCTTGGAGAATCTTTCTTTACATATTTTCCATCCATATAATATTTTCCCTGGTAAACTTCTTTTCCATTTACAAGGAGTTCATCTGGAATTTCTCTGCCTACTGCGTTTTTCATATTCTTCACATACCCCTTTCCTATAAATCACCATGGTATACGCCGCACGCTTTTGCAAGGGCGATCACTCTTCTTGCATCCTCGAAGAATGGAATATCAACCATTTTGCCATCAACTGTGTATACACCAACTCCGGAATCTGCCTGCTCATTAAAGGAACGGCACAATTTTTCCGCATAAGCGATTTCTTTTGGAGTAGGAGCAAATGTATCATGAACAAATTTAATCTGTTTCGGGTTGACAATACTCTTACCGTCAAATCCCATCTTACGGTTCTGGATAACTTCTGCCTTGAAGCCTTCCATATCATCAATATTCGGGAACATGGTATCGAAGCACTGTACGCCTGCCGCTCTTGCCGCAAGAAGCATCTGACCTCTGGCTACCATCATCTCAATTCCGCCCTCTTCAATGCGGACGTGCATACTCTTTCTGAAATCTCCTCCGGAGATTGCACATCCAAACATTCTGTCGGAAGCAGTTACGATTTCATAGGCATTCATGATTCCTTTCGGACTCTCCAGTGCAGCCATCAGAAGTGTTCTTCCAACTTCAACGCCGAACTCTTTTTCTGCTGCCTCTACCTCTGCTTCTACATCATGTACATCCTGAGCACTCTCACATTTTGCAATTCGGATACCATCAGCTCCTGCTGCAACTACACAACGGATATCTTCTTTCCAGTGAGGAGTGTCCAGTCCATTGATTCTGACAATAACTTCTGTATCACCATAATCAATATTTTTCAGCGCCTGATAAAGAGAAAATCTTGCTGCATCTTTCTGATTCTCTGCAACTGCATCTTCCAGGTCAAGAATGATACTGTCTGTTCCATAAATATATGCATCTTTGATCAGACCCGGTTTCTGAGCATTCATAAACATCATTGTTCTTCTTAATCTGTTTTTCTGTGGCTTCGGACGTGGAATCATCTTACATTACCTCCCCATGCGATATTCTTGTCAGATACTCCGCTGCTGCGGTATACTGCGCATTCAACTCTTGCTTTCAGAGTACATTCCAGTGCACCTTTGTCAACTACTGTTACCTTCGCATTTTTGACCTCTAATTCATCCAGAGTTTTTAATACGATCGCCTTGATCTGACGTCCATACTGGTTCATAACACTGCTTTCAATTGTAAGCGAAAGCTTCTCATCTGGCTCTACCATAATCTGTGCATCGCTGGACTCTAATGTTCCGGCCATTGCTGTTTTCTTAATTTCCATGTTTGCTCCTTTCTTCACTGCTCTTTGTCTGCTTTGTTTTTATGGCTTCACTATACCACTGGTCTGTCCAGTTGTAAAATTCATTATTTTCTTATTTTTCCATTCTTTTTTGGAATGGTAATTTTGTTTACATTTAATTTTATTTTATTTATAATACAGAAAAAGCGATACTTTCATTCCATCTGAGAATTGTTCTCTTTATATGATTTTATCTCTGACATGAAACGTTACTATATTAATATGGAGTATTATTTATGGATGAACGAGATTTTGAACTGTTAATGACATTAAAAAACACCGAAAATATCACGCATGCCGCAGACAGGCTCTACATCACTCAGTCCTCTCTTTCCAAACGGATCAATGCGATTGAAAAAGAATTGAACACCTGCATACTTCTCCGTTCCAGACAGGGGGTACATTTTACGCCCGAAGGTGAGATCGTACTGAAAAGAGTTTCCGAAGCAGCCTGTCTTCTGGATATTATGCGAAATGAGCTGGAAAGCCATAAAGGATATGTATGCGGTACTCTGAATGTCGGTGTTTCTATTAATTATGCACTCTATCAACTGCCTGAACTTCTGGCCTCCTATCATCAGAAATACCCTCATGTAACCACCCGTATTTCTACGGATCAGAGCCGTAATTTATATCAGCAGATCGTAAATGGTAAGATTGATGCTGCTGTCATCCGCGGTGAATATGACTGGAAAGGTGAGAAGATTCTTTTAAACAGGGAGAATGTCTGTACGATCCGAAGCAAAAATGACGCTTCCCGTTCCCTGCATTCTCTTCCATTTATCGGTCGAAAAACAGATCCTCTTTTTGAAAGAGAAATTTCCCAGTGGCTGCGCGAAAAGCATATCCATCCGAAAAGCAACGGAATTTTCGTGGATAATATCACTACCTGTGTGGAAATGGTGAAACGCGGACTGGGCTGGAGCATTGTTCCTGAAATCTGCCTGAAGGATTTTGACGGGATCATCGAACCTCTGGTCTTTGAGAACGGAGAACCATTTGTAAGATCCACCTATATTATGTACAGCAATAATGTGCTGGAACTGCCTCAGGTTAAGGCATTTATAGATTTGTTAAAAAATTCATAGGAGAAAAAAGATTATGTCCGATTATACAATATCAAAAATATATCCAAACGACCGCTTCGCTAATTCTCAGATTGAGAAGCTGCTTCAGGAAGAGGGAATCCGAAAGGATCCTAATCTGGATTATACCTGCGGAATGTACGATGAAGATATGAACATCATCGCCACCGGCAGTCTCTTCGGCAATACGCTGCGGTGCATGGCAGTCAGCCATCTGCATCAGGGCGAGGGACTTATGAATGAGATTGTGACTCATCTGATCGAAATTCAGTTTGAGCGTGGAAATACGCATCTGTTTCTTTATACGAAATGCAATACCGCAAAGTTCTTTGGGGATCTCGGATTTTCGGAGATTGCAAGAGTGTCTGATCAGCTCGTGTTTATGGAGAATAAACGGACAGGATTTTCAGATTATCTGAAAAAGCTGCAGAATGGCTGCGATGACAATATCACGAATACTGCTGCCCTTGTCATGAATGCCAATCCATTCACCAACGGTCATTTATATCTGGTAGAAAAGGCTGCCGCGGAAAATGATATCCTGCATCTGTTTATGGTCAGTGAGGACGCAAGTCTGGTGCCTTATTCTGTGCGTAAGCGTCTGATCATGGAAGCAACTTCTCACCTGCCAAATATCTGCTATCATGACAGCGGCCCTTATATTATCAGCAATGCAACTTTCCCAAGTTATTTTCAGAAAGATGAAGCTTCCGTCATCACAGGCCATGCGTTGCTGGATCTTACAATCTTTAAATCTATCGCACAGACACTACATATTAACAGAAGGTATGTAGGAGAAGAACCAACCAGTCAGGTAACAGGAATTTACAACCAGATCATGGCAGAGGAACTGCCGAAATCAGATATTGAATGCATCATCGTACCGCGTCTGGAATATAACCAAACCGCTATCAGTGCCTCAACTGTGCGGCAGGCGATCCATGATGGAAAAATTGAATCCATTAAACCTCTTGTTCCGGATGCCACCTATAAATTCTTTACAAGCTCCGAAGCAGACGGGATCATTAAAAAGATCCAGCAGCATGAAAACGTTATTCACTATTGATTGGAGGAAATATCAAGATGTTACACGGAGAAACTGTAGTGCTTACAGATATGCTGGACTGCCGGGAGCGGCGGGCCGGAAAACAGGATGAATATCGGTCGAAATATCATACTACTGTTATTTCTTTTTGTATGAATATTCCTGGTCCGATCAAGACAAACGAAGATATCACAAAGGTATTCCACAGCGGAGTTCATGATATTCTGCAATATCTGGAGGACAATCACATCGCCATTCTGGAATCTGTAGAATATAATGAAAAAACAGGAAACGAACTGATCCTTGCAGTTGACTGCAAAGACAGCAAATATATCAAAGATGCCATGACGCATATTGAAGAGACTCATCCGATTGGCAGACTCTTCGATATTGACGTCCTCGATCCTGACGGTAACAAAATGTCCAGAAATACCTTCCGGAAATGCTTTATCTGCAACTGTCAGGCACAGGAATGCGCCTCCCGCCGCAAACACAGCGTCCCCGAAATGCAGGAGTTCATTGATTCAAGGATACAGGAATATCTTTCTTCTGAAAAATAATTCTGCATCTGTCAAAGCGAATAAAACTATCCGCTTCGCTACGTGGCTCTATACCGAATAACTGCTCCGCAGTTTATCAGGAGTGGCTTGTACCACTCCTGATACAAGCAAGTCCCCACCCACTGCTTATTGCTTTCCGCAATTGAAGCAGGGGA
>CAVCYJ010000139.1:0-7951 GCA_963605995.1 Holdemanella biformis
TTACAACAAATTTTATTATATCAGAAAAGACAGAGCCTGCACAGGCAGAAAACCATTTTTTGAGAAAGGAGAATCTGGAATGGGAATTTATCTGAATCCGGGAAATAAGGGATTTCGGGAGAGCATACAATCCGCTATTTATGTGGACAAAACAGAACTGATAGCCAGATTGAATGCTGTGCTGGACACCCGGCAGAAATATGTGTGTATCAGCCGGCCGAGAAGGTTTGGGAAATCTATGGCAGCGGATATGCTGGCAGCTTATTACGATCGGGAGTCAGACTCAGGCTGTCTGTTTGAAAAGTATAAGATCGTGCAGGACAGTTCCTATAAAGAGCATTTGAATAAATATGATGTGATAAAAGTCAATATGCAGGAGTTTCTGAGCGCGGCACCGGATGCAAATACGATGCTGCTGATGCTTCAGAAGAGATTGGTGCAGGAACTGAAAAATAAATATCCGGAATTTGTGAACAGTAACTATCTTATATTTGATATGCAGGATATTTACGCACATACGCAGCGTCCTTTTGTAATCCTGATCGATGAATGGGACTGCCTTTTCCGTGAATATGAAAATGATAATGCGGCACAGAAATCATATCTTGATTTCCTGAGAAGCTGGCTGAAGGACAAGGAATATGTAGCACTGGCATATATGACAGGAATCCTGCCGATAAAGAAATATGGTACACATTCCGCTTTGAATATGTTTACGGAATATTCTATGACGGATCCCGGAAATATGGCGGAATATTTCGGATTTACGGAGCAGGAAGTAAGTGAACTGTGCAAAAAATATTCCATGAATTTTGAAGAAGCAAAAGCCTGGTACAATGGTTATCTGCTTGTTACACACAGCTGGGATGGTGTTCGGAAGCATTCGATATATAATCCGAAATCTGTTGTGGAAGCTATGTTTCGCCATAAATTTGGAACATACTGGAATCAGACGGAGACATATGAAGCGCTCAAGATATACATTCAGATGAATATGGATGGGCTGAAAGATGCAGTGATTGAGATGCTTGCGGGTGGAAGTATCCCGATCAATACAGGAACTTTCAGCAATGACATGACGACATTTGCGACCAGAGATGACATATTTACATTGCTGGTGCACCTGGGTTATTTAACTTATGATAGTGAATCAGGAATGGTGTCTGTTCCTGACAGAGAAGTGGCACAGGAGTATGTAAATGCGATTACAACTATGGACTGGCACGAAGTCACACGATCCATACAGGCTTCCAGAAAGCTGCTGGAAGCATTATGGAATCAGGATGGTGAAGCGGTAGCCAGAGGAATCGACAGGGCACATGAAGAAATCTCGATTCTCAAATATAATGATGAAAATTCTTTAAGTTGCACGATTAATCTGGCATTTTATTTTGCAAGGGAATATTACACGATCATCCGCGAACTGCCGACCGGAAAAGGCTTTGCCGATATCTGTTTTATCCCAAGGAAACTGTATGCCGATAAACCGGCGGTGGTCGTGGAATTAAAATGGGATAAGGATACAAAGGGGGCAATCGCTCAGATCAAAGATAAAAATTATGTTAATGCTCTAAGGGATTACCGTGGAAATCTTCTGCTTGCAGCAGTGAATTATAATAAAAAAACGAAGAAGCATAACTGTGAGATTGAGAGAATACAATTGTGCGAAGAGTGATTATCATACCGTTTACGTGGCTGATGAAACAGCCAGTCGTAAACGGTATTTTTTTGACCGCCAACTGAGTTTGACAGTTCGGGGGGCGTGCATTTATAGTGATATTATAAGGCAATGATTGAAAGAGATAACGTCTGACTTGAAGATTGAGATAAAAAAACGAAAAACGGAGGGGATTTTATATGGCATCTATCTGTATTCTGGATGAATTTGAAGTACATAAAAATGAGAAGTTTCTTGCGATCGCAGAACAGTTAAAGCCCGAACTTCACAAAAAAGAGATCAAACCTGTAAGTTTACTTACGCTGGAGACAAAGGGCCATCCGGAACCGGTGATCGTGGGTACGGAACCGGCAGAGAAGTTAAGGGATAAACAGTTAAAAAGAAATGAATCCGTGATCCTGGATTTCGGAAATCATCACGTCGGATATATTACACTGGATCTGGCATCTGCAGGAAGCCATCAGGATGCACCGACATATATTTTCCTGAAATTTGCAGAGAGACTGGATGAACTGGCAGCAGACAGCAGCCAGTATGACGGATGGCTGAGCAGAAGCTGGATCCAGGAGGAACATATCCATGTGGATGTGCTCCCGGCGAAACTGGAACTGCCAAGACGCTACGCATTCCGCTATCTGGAAATCAAAGTAATCGATGTGTCGCCTAAGTATTCTCTCGTGATCAATGATGTGACAGGCACATCCGTATCTGCAGTGGACAAAGAAGAAATTCAGCCGGTTTCGGCAGAAGAACCAATACTTCAGGCTGTTGACAGAGTAAGTGTCCGTACCCTGAGAAACTGTATGCAGCTTGTGTTTGAAGATGGTCCGAAACGTGACCGGAGAATGTGGCTGGGAGATCTGAGGCTGCAGGCAAGAGCCAATTACAAAACCTTTGGCAACACAGAACTGGTAAAACGCTGCCTTTATCTTTTTGGAGGTCTGACCTTTAATGAGGGAAAAGTTCCGGCCTGTCTTTTCCTGGAACCGGAGCTTGAGCCGGATGATACATATCTGTTTGATTATGCATTATTATACGGATGTGTCCTGCTTGATTATTACGAGGAAACGAAGGACAGAGAAACCCTGCAGGACCTTTATCCTGTGGCGATCCGACAGATTGAGATCGGTATGTCCTACCTGACTGAAGAGAACATTATACCGGACAGAAGCGGCGAATTCTGGTGCTTCGTAGACTGGGGAGAGGGTCTGAATACACAGGCGGCTTCTCTGGCAATCCTGATTTATTCCATGAGATACGGAATCCGTCTGGCAGACTACATGGATGATAAAAAGACCGCAGCCTGGCTTTCTGAGAAGATGGAACTTCTGAAGAAATCGGCAGTAGAGCATTTCTGGGATGAAACGCAGCAGCTGTTTGTCAGCGGAAAAGACAGACAGGTATCCTGGGCGACACAGGTCTGGATGATCCTTGCCAGAGTATTTGACAAAGAGAAGAATCAGAAGCTGATCCTTCACACAATAGAAGTAAATCCGCGTATCCGTATGGTGACGCCGTATATGTATCATCATTACATCGATGCACTGATCCGTTCTGATGAGAAGGAACGTGCCCTGGATGAGATGAAGCGTTACTGGGGAGAAATGGTGAAAGACGGCGCAGACACATTCTGGGAATTATATAACCCGTATAATAAATTTGAGTCACCATATGGCTCTGTGGCAGTGAACAGCTTCTGCCATGCATGGAGCTGTACGCCGACGTATTTCCTGCGTAAATTTTATAAATAAGACTGATGACATCAGGGTCGAAACAAAAATAGAAAACAGTGAGGAACACATAGTTATGAAAAAAAGTTACTGGATCTGGTATCCCGGAGATTTTGAATTATATCATGGAATGAAACAGAATTTCAGCCGCGTGGAGAGAGGTTATGGATGGCCTGCATTCTGGAAGAGTGAGGGCTTCCGAAACCGTGTGGCATTTCGTCGCAGCTATGAACTGGAAGAAGAAACCACATTTACAGTATTCTCCAATTCTGTCGGCCATGTTCTGGTGGAAGGAGAAAACGCAGACAGGAAATATCCATTTGGAAAAATGATTACAGCAGGTCCGGGAAAAGTAAGAATTTCCGTTCATGCCGGCTGCATAGAAGCATTTCCGTGTATTTATGTGCAGGGCGATGAAATCTGCTCTGATAAGGGATGGATGGCAGAGGATTACAACGCACCGGCATTACCGGCAGGGCACAGCAAATATTTCACAGAACCCCAACAGAATCCGACAGTCTGGGAATACAAAGAGAAGGTTTATGAACCGGTGAGTGTGACCTCCCGCAATGGCGGTCTGCTATTTGAATTTGAGACAGAGCTGAATGCAGTTCTGGAGGTGGATTTTTGCGATGGATATGCACCTGTAACTGTATGCTGCGGAGAATCCGAAGAGGAAGCGCTGGACGCAGAACACTGCTATTACAGCTGGCAGCCCGATGAGACGACAGGTAAATGTCCTTGCTGTGCAGTACATTTCGCCTTTGTGCCGGACTGTAAGCCAGGGACACTGGAGATGAAAGCTATCCACCAGTATGTGGATATTCCGGTGAAAGCCAGCTTCCGATGTGGAGAATCCAGACTGAATGAAATCTGGTCTGTGGCAGAGCATACATTCCGTCTGTGCAGCGGGATCTTTTTTATTGACGGTGTAAAGCGTGATAAATGGATCTGGTCGGGGGATGCCTACCAGAGCTTATTTGTAAATAAATATCTTATGGCAGATGCGGAAATCGATCAGCGTACCTTAATGGCGCTTCGTGGAAATGACCCTGTAACCTGTCATATCAACACGATCGTAGACTATTCTCTGCTCTGGATCCTTGGTGTTATGGAGCATTATCAGGCATATGCAGATCAGGAATTCCTTACATTGATCTATCCGAAGATGAAATCCCTGATGGAGTTCTGTGCGGACAGAAGAGATGAGCATGGATTTCTCATTGGAAAGGAGAAGGACTGGATTTATATCGACTGGGCGGATATGGATAAAGACGGTCCGCTCTGTGCAGAGCAGATGCTGTTTGCAGCCTGCTGGAGAAGTATGGCGCAGATCAGTCACCTGCTTGGAAAAGAAGATGATGAGCAGAGATATCAGCAGGAATACGAGAAGCTGAAAGGGCTGATACAGAAATTTTACTGGGATGCAGAAAAAGGAGCATACATTGATTCCTTTACCTCCGGAACGAGAAATGTCACCCGTCATGCCAATATCTTTGCGATCCTTTTTGACCTTGCAGATGAGAAGCAGCAGGAAGAGATCCTGGAGAAGGTTCTTGAGAATGATGAGATACCGCAGATCACAACTCCGTATTTCAATTTCTTTGAGCTGGATGTGCTGTGCAAAAAAGGAAAACTGCAGCAGGTACTGGACAAGATCCGTAGTTACTGGGGAGGTATGCTGGATCGTGGGGCTGTGACCTTCTGGGAGGAATTTGACCCAAAAGCACCGGAGGAAGAACAGTATGATATGTACGGAGATCGTTTCGGCAAGAGTCTCTGCCACGCATGGGCGGCAAGCCCGATCTATTTTCTGGCAAGGTACTTCATGGGACTGAAGATTACTAAAGCCGGAGGCAGAAGTTTTGAGATCGAGCCGCACACGGAATATTTTGACAGTTTTGACTGTACTTTGCCTGTAGGTGAAGGCGAGGTTCGTCTGGTATGGGATGGAGATAAACTGGAGGTGAATACAACCTCAGAGGGCGGTATCCTGAAATATCAGGGAAAAACAGAGAAAATTTCTGTCACACTGGCGGAAACATTATGACAGAAGACCGAAAGTTCCAGATGAAACTGTCGGATGATTTTATCTGCTCAGGCAGGAAAGACTCTGAGAGTACATAGAAAAGGAAAGGGGTATTTTACAGGATGAAGAAGGTAGATTTTAATAAAGGATGGGTATGCAGGTGTCTGACCAGAGAAGAACCGGCATATGAGGTAACACTTCCTCATGATGCTATGCTTGGTGAGCCTCGTACAGAGGAGAGCGCAGGCGAGGGAAATCTGGGATGGTATCTCGGCGGTGATTATGAATATACAAAGAGCTTCCAGGTACCACAGGAATATGCTGCCAAAAAGCTGCTTCTGGAATTTGAAGGTGTTTACAGAAATGCAGAGGTATATATTAATGGAAAGAAAGCTGCTTTTCGCCCTTACGGATATACCAATTTCTATGTGGACATGAATGATTACCTGAATTACGGAGAGGAGAACCAGATTCGCGTCGTTGCGCATAATGCGGATCAGCCAAACAGCCGCTGGTATTCCGGTACGGGAATTTACCGCCCTGTATATCTGCATATGGGAGAGAAAGATCATATTCCGGTGAATGGTGTGAAAATCCGCACACTGGACTACAAAACCGGTGAAATTGAAGTGACAGTAACAACCTGCGGTACAGATACGGTGAAGCTGGAAATCCTCGAGGGAGAAACCTGCATCTGTAAAGAAAATCAGGAAGTGCATAAAGACAGCGGAAGTGAGCAGACAAATGTGTTCAGGATCAAAGTTTTTCATCCAAAGCTCTGGAGCTGCGAGACACCGTTCCTTTATCAGTGCAGGGTAACTTTCGGAGAGGATGTGGTGTGTGAGAATTTCGGAATCCGCGGTCTGGAATGGAATCCGCAGAACGGACTGACGATCAACGGAGAGCGGGTAATCCTCAGAGGAGCCTGCATCCATCATGACAATGGAATCCTCGGAGCCTGCACTTATCCGGAGGCAGAAGAACGCAAGATCAGGATCCTGAAAGAAAACGGTTACAATGCCATCCGGTCTTCTCATTATCCATGTGCCAGATATGTGCTGGATGCCTGCGATAAGCTGGGAATGCTTGTGATGGATGAGTATGTAGATGTCTGGTATATCCACAAAACGAAATATGATTATGTAAACTATCTGGCTGACTGGTGGCAGCAGGATCTGAAAGATATGGTTGAGAAGGATTATAACCATCCATCTGTGATCATGTATTCTACCGGAAATGAGGTTGCGGAAACTGCGCAGAAGAAGGGAATTGCCCTGACTCAGAGTATGACAGACTGGCTGCATAAGCTGGATGCCACCAGACCCGTTACCTGCGGAATTAATATTTTCTTTAACTTCCTAAGCTCCATGGGAATGGGAGTTTACAGTGACAACAAGGCAGAGAAGGCGGCAGACACTGCGGAGAAGAAATCTGCAAAAAACAAGAAACCTGTAGGCAGTGAGTTCTATAATACACTTGCCTGCCTGGTGGGAGATTATTTCATGAAAATCGGCGCAACGCTTCCTCCATGCGACTGGAAGACAAAGGACGCTTATGCAGCCATGGACATTGCCGGTTACAATTACGGACTTTTCCGCTATAAGCATGATCTGAAGAAATATCCGGACAGACTGATCCTGGGAAGTGAAACATTCTGCAAAGACGCATACAGTTTCTGGGAAATTGCAAAGAAGAACAAACGGATCATCGGAGATTTTGTCTGGGCCGGATGGGATTATATCGGAGAAACCGGAGACGGAGCCGCAGAATATTCCGATTACAAAGGCGCAGAACCCCATACCCGCATGACGGGCGGTAACGGGCGCATTGACCTCAACGGGAAGCCAAGGGCAGAAGCTGCTTATACAAGAGTGGCTTTTGAACAGGCTAAAGGTCCTTTTATCGCGGTGAAACCGGCTTATCAGAAAGAAAAGCTGCGTCTGACAGGATGGGGACTGACGAAGGCACTGGAAAGCTGGTCATGGAGGGGCTGTGCGGGAGAGAAAACTGAAGTTGAGGTTTTTGCCCGGGCAGCAGAGGTCGAAATCCGGATCAATGGAAAGAAGGCAGGGCGTAAAGCGGTGAAAAAGTGTCGGGCGAAGTTTGATGTGGTTTATGAGGATGGTGAGATCACAGCAGTTTCCTATGACAGTTATGGAAATGAAATGGGACATCAGACGCTCAGAACAGCAGAGGCAGATACCATTCTCAGTATACGTCCGGAAAAGGATTATGCGGGAGAAGGCGGACTGCTGTTTGTGCCAATGCAGTATACGGACAAGGCAGGAAACTGGAAACCGATGGAGAAACATATACTGAAAGTAAAAGCAGAGAATGGAACACTGATGGGTCTGGGAAGTGCGAGTGCCTATAAGGAAGGAAATTATACGCATGAGACTACAGAAACTTATTATGGGGAGGCAATGGCGGTAATCCGTGCAGATGGAAGCGAACCTTTGAAGATTTCTGTTTCAGATGAAAAAAATACATATCAGCTTGAAGTTCCGGTCGGAT
>CAVCYJ010000140.1:0-7927 GCA_963605995.1 Holdemanella biformis
CCTTTTTTTACAAGGTTGTTCACTGCGATCGTCAGTGTACCCACAGTCACATTCAACATCCTGGCTACTGTTGACATGTTCTTCTGCTCCCGGATCCCTACCGCATCAATAATGTGCATATCATTGACTGAAATATTCCTGTATTCCCCCGTGATCAATGCCCTCTCTTCCAGATCCAGAATCTCATTAAATAAATTGACCAGCACATCATTAATCGCTTCATAATGGTTCATCCGGTTACCTCCCTCATGCTTATATGGCAGTCGCTTCCGCAAATCCGCTATACTATCTGTTTTATTATACACTAAAATACTTTGCCATACAAAACATTTTTGACAGGTTTTGAAAGAATTTCTCTCTTAATTCTTTCTTTGACCTCTGAAATTTGCTATAATATATCCATTCAGTGCCTTTGCAGTTGGCAGGACACTGAATAATTACACTATAAACAAACAACTGTCCGGCAGATACCCGGACATAAAAGGACAAAAATATATGAAAAAAAATAATATACCCCTTAACTTTCGTGAAAAGATCAATTCCCGCATCAGTCTTTTATGTTCAGTTGTGGTTCTGATCCTGCTGGTCCTGGCTCTCCATCAGGCTGATAACATCCTGATCGTCAGTCCCCAGAAGGAAGCGGCTGAGGCAGCCGCTCTCGAAGAACAGCAGGCTCAGGTCGAGGCTGAAACCCCGGAAATCTCTACTGCAAGTGTGATCGCAGTCGGAGATAATCTCTACCACAGCAAGTTGTACGAATCCGGAGAATCCGATTCAGGCGAATGGAATTATGACCATATTTACACTCATGTCCTGGACGAGATCCAGGCTGCAGATGTGGCAATGATCGACCAGGAGACTGTTTTTGCCCCGGATCATAATTCCGTCAGCACCTATCCTTCTTTCGCCACACCGGAGGAAGTCGGAGATGCCATTATCAAAGCCGGTTTTGACGTAGTCGAATCCGCCACCAACCACGCAGATGATTACGGCTATGATTATCTGAAGAATACTCTTGATTTCTGGAGCACCAATTATCCGGATATCCCGGTTCTCGGTATCCATGCAACTCAGGAGGATGCAGATACTGTAAAGGTAAAAGAAGTCAACGGTATTAAGATCGCATTTCTTGATTATACATACGGCACCAACAATTCCGGTCTGGGCGACGGCTACGACTATATGCTTGATATCTTTGACAAGGACAAGATCACTACTATGATCCAGAAGGCAAAAGAGGTCAGTGACTGCATTATCTTTGTCGCTCACTGGGGTACCGAGGATGAAACCATGCCAAACGAGTATGAGAAACAGTGGGCTGTATTTCTGATGCAGCAGGGTGTTGATGTGATCATTGGCGGTCATCCTCATGTGCTTCAGCCTTACGGCCAGCTCTCAGATGATCAGGGACACAGCACTACAATCTTTTACTCCCTTGGAAACTTCGTTTCCACTCAGCAGGAGCTTCCGGAGTTACTGGAGGGAATGGCAAGCTTCACTATTCAGAAAACTACCCTGAACGGCGAAACCTCTGTCCAGATCCTTTCCCCGGAGGTGAAGCCCATGGTTATGCATTATAACCACGACAGCGGTGAATACGGACCGTATATGCTGGAGGATTATACTGAGGAGCTTGCCTCCTCCCACAGTGTGCGGAATCTGATCGGTGACGAATTTACTCTTGAGAAACTGAAGGCCAAATTCAAAGAGATCATGTCCATGAATGTCAAGCCTTCCACTAATACAAATCTGTTGAATGTTACGATCAACTGGGAAGGAAACATGATCGACAAGACAACCGGCGAGATTGTTCAGGACACGGAATCTGTCCACTCATGGGAGTATCTGGCCTCTGTGTCCGGCGGTTCTTCGGATTCGGGTGATTCCGCTGATTCATCTGAGAGTTCGGACGGAAGCAGCGATGGAGACAGCAACGATACTGATGACAGCTCTTACGACAGTGGCTATGACAGCAGCGATGATTCCTATGACAGTTATGACAGCGACTATGACAACAGTGATGATTCCTATGACAGCGACTACTAACGATTTTTCATAATAATAAATGTACGAAAAAAGATGTTGGCCAATTACAGTCAACATCTTTTTTATGGGATTGCCCGCTAGTTGAGCTCCAGCAGTTTTTCCGCATTCTGCTTTGTCACAGCAATGACTTCTTCTGCAGTGATACCTTTCAGTTCTGCGATCGCCTGTGCTACATATGGCAGATTCAGAGAGGAATTTCTCTTGCCTCTGTTCGGCTCCGGAGACATATACGGGCAGTCGGTTTCCAGAACAAGCTGAGATAATGGTGCATACTGGACTACTTCTTTCAGTTTCTTCGCATTCTTAAATGTAACTACACCGCCGATTCCCAGATATAATCCCATCTTCAGGTATTCTGCCGCGATCTCCTTACTGTATGAAAAGCAGTGAATGATGCCGCCATACATACCGCCCTGCATATACTCTCTGATAATATTCATCGTATCCTCCGCAGCATCCCTGCTGTGGATCATAAACGGAAGTTTCTCTTCTCTTGCAATATCAAGCTGGGCGCGAAACATCTTCTGCTGAACCTGATGTTCGGCTTCTTCTTTATGCCAGTAATAATCCAGTCCGATCTCACCGATCGCGAGCATCTTGTCCATATGGGAAAGCCTGCGGATCTCATCCAGAGTTTCCTGCGTCATCTTATCTGCATCATCCGGATGGATCCCCACTGCTCCATATATAAATGGATACTTCTCCATCAGATTTACTGTATCCTGCAAGCCATCTATGGATGCACAGACATTTACGATCTTCTCAATCCCGCCCTCATGCATAGATGCAAGAAGCGCTTCCCTGTCTGTATCAAAAGCTTCATCATCGTAGTGTGCATGTGTATCAATAATCATCTTTTATATTCTCCTTATATTGGTCGATAATCTGTATTAATCCAAAACCCTCAGCTCATCCCCCGGATGGATGATCCCGCCGTGTAGGACTTTTGTAAAAACACCTTGCTTTGGCATGATGCATTCTCCCATTTTCTTAAAGATCGCGCATCCGCTGTGGCATTCCTTGCCAATTTGCGTCAGTTCCAGAACTACGTCATTGCATTGGAATTTCGTGCCGACCGGAAGCGTCGCAAAATCAATTCCCTGTACCACCAGATTCTCTCCAAATGCTCCGTCCTCTATTTCTGCTCCTCTGGCACGAAATCCTTCAATCCTGTCATAAGAAAGCAGGCTTACCTGGCGGTGCCATTTTCCTGCGTGTGCATCTCCCTCAATACCCCAGTCTTCGACAACCTTAATTTCCGGAACACTCTTCTTCTGCGTTCCTTTCTTTTCACTTGTGCAGACTGCAATTACTTTTCCCATAAGGCTATCCCTCTTACCTTCCTAATTTTTATTTTCGTACTTATACTTCTGTCTATCGCCGTCAACTATACTTCCTATATTTCCCACTGACACTCGTTTTAGCAATATACACTGTCATTACTTCTAAATATTTTCGCAGTTACACTTCTTCTAATCGCCATCAACTATCGCGCACAGTTCCCTGCTTCACCGGTCATAATTTCAATGCCATGTCCCAGTGCATCAATGATATATTCCAGGCTCTCTTTCACAGCTTTCGGACTTCCCGGCAGATTAATAATCAGAGTTTTTTTTCGGATACCTGCAGTGGCACGGCTGAGCATAGCACGCTTGGTGATCGTCATACTGTACGCACGCATCGCCTCAGGGATTCCCGGTACATACCTTTCTATGATATCCTCTGTTGCCTCCGGCATGATATCACGAGGCGAAAAGCCGGTTCCGCCTGTAGTCAGGATCAGCTCTGCCTCTCCCTTATCTGCAATCTCTGCCATTCTCATCGACAACATATCCCTGTCATCCGGTAAAATATCTGCAGATACTACTTCATATCCGTTCTTTTCAACAATTTCACGGATTGCCGGGCCGCTTAGATCTTCACGCTCGCCGCGGTATCCTGTGTCACTGGATGTGATGATCGCTACTCTCTTCATCTTACAAAAAACCTCCATATACTGTCACTTTTTTATGTTTTTCCGAAATCTGCTCCGGAAAGTGTTTAAAAGTGAAAATCTCCACTCTTGCCGCCGGTCTTCCCGACCAGGTGAATATTCGACATTACCATATGCTTATCGATTGCCTTGCACATATCATAAATTGTCAGAAGCGTCACCTGAACTCCTGTCAGCGCTTCCATTTCCACGCCGGTCTTTCCCTCCGTTTTAACTGTACAGAATGCCCGGATGATCCCATTGGCTTCGTCCAGTTCATAATCTACGGAACACTTCTGAATCGAAAGCGTATGGCACATTGGAATCAGATCTGAAGTTCTTTTCACACCCATGATCCCTGCCACACGCGCAACACCAAGAACATCTCCCTTCTTCACCGAACCCTCCTTCACAGCCGCCATGATAGCTTCTCCTACATGAATCTCTCCCACTGCAATCGCTGTTCTGTAAGTAATGCTCTTCCCGGAAACATCGACCATAACTGCATTTCCATTTTCATCAAAATGATTAAATCCCTGTGACATACTCAAAATCTCCCTGTCTGTAATGTGCAGCAAAGCATATAATTCTATTTGTTTTGCCATGCTGAAGTGTATTATTTCCAATGATAACACAAAATTTATCTCAAATATAGCCGGAGCGCAAAAAAGAAAGGCTCTTACTGCACTGAACTATGCAATAAAAGCCTCTCCATTTCATCACGATACGGATGGAGTCTTTACCCACCGAGATTGACGGCATCGCGAATACCCACGCGCCAACCACTCCCCTTTATCTTATATCAATTGTATCTTTTAACAGAGCATTTGTCAAGGCAATTTTCATAAATTTCCAAAGAAATTTTTAGTGAATATGTTGCGTTTTATACTATATTCAGTAATCCATTACGAAAATCTCTATTTCACAAATAACAATATCCGTATCTGCTGTTTTTTCTGTATTCCGGAAACGGATGTTTCTCATCCTGTCCGGAAGGTTATTCATGATCAGCAGATTTCTGCTCCTGCCGGCATTTCTTTATCCGGTACCATAAGCGAATAGTTTCCGTCTGCATCTTCCGCGCAGAGAAGCATCCCTTCACTGAGCACTCCGGCAAGTTTGGCAGGTTTGAGGTTTGTGACTACCATAACCTTCTTGCCTACCATTTCTTCTGCACTGTAGTGTGCTTTGATTCCGGATACGATCTGGCGTACCTGGCTGCCGATCTGTACCTGTGAGCAGAGAAGCTTCTTGGATTTCTTTACTTCTTCGCACTTGATGATCTTGCCAACCTGGAACTGAAGTTTGCCGAAATCTTCAAATGTGATCTCCGGCTTTGCTTCGATGTCGATCACATCTTCCTTCTCTTCTTTTGCAGGCTCTTCAGCTTTTGGCGGGTGAAGTTCTGCTACTTTTGCCATTACTTCTTTGAGGTCGAGGCGGGCGAAAAGAATCTCCGGTTTCTCAGTTACTTTGTTTCCGGTCGGATAGAGACCGAATGTGCTGAGTTCCTCAAGGGCTCTGTCCTGTACGTTTAACTGTGCAAGGATTCTCTCTGTTGTTTCCGGCATAAAGGATTTCAGCAGGGTTGCGCCGATGCAGATTCCCTCAACCAGATTGTAAAGAACGGTTGCAAGGCGGTCTTTTTTCTCTTCGTCTTTTGCAAGCGCCCATGGCATTGTTTCGTCGATGTATTTGTTGCAGCGTTTGAAGATCGTAAATACTTCTGTCATTGCGTCTGCTACACGAAGTTTTTCCATCTTTTCGTTTACCTTTGCAGGTACGGAGAGGATGAAGCTCTTCAGGTCATCATCTACCGGCTCTGTTACGTTTTTGTTCTCTACAATGCCGCCGAAGTATTTATTGGACATTGAGATTGTACGGTTTACAAGGTTTCCGAGGGTGTTTGCAAGCTCGGAGTTGAGGCGTTCTACCATCAGTTCCCATGTGATGACACCGTCATTCTCGAATGGCATTTCGTGAAGTACGAAGTAGCGGACTGCATCTACACCGAAGAAGTCTACCAGTTCGTCTGCGTAGATTACGTTTCCTTTGGATTTGCTCATCTTGCCATCGCCCTGAAGGAGCCACGGATGTCCGAATACCTGTTTCGGAAGCGGCAGATCCAGTGACATCAGGAAGATCGGCCAGTAAATCGTATGGAAACGGATGATGTCTTTTCCGATCAGGTGCAGATCTGCAGGCCAGAGTCTGGCAAACTGTTCTGTGCTCTCGCCGTCGCAGTCGTAGCCGATTCCTGTGATGTAGTTTGTGAGGGCATCAAGCCATACATATACTACGTGTTTCGGGTCGAAGTCTACCGGGATTCCCCATTTGAAGGAGGTTCTGGATACGCAAAGATCCTGAAGTCCCGGGAGAAGGAAGTTGTTCATCATTTCGTTCTTACGGGATTCCGGCTGGATGAAGTCCGGGTGTGTTTTGATATGTTCGATCAGTCTGTCAGCATATTTGCTCATTTTGAAGAAGTATGCTTCTTCTTTTGCAGGTACACATGGGCGTCCGCAGTCAGGGCATTTGCCGTCTACAAGCTGGGATTCTGTGAAGAAGGATTCGCATGGGGTGCAGTACATTCCTT
The DNA here is from genome assembly GCA_963605995.1 of Holdemanella biformis. Classification (GTDB taxonomy): domain Bacteria; phylum Bacillota; class Clostridia; order Lachnospirales; family Lachnospiraceae; genus Blautia_A. The sequence continues at coordinate 6,615 of CAVCYJ010000140.1, forward strand.
CGTAGTGTCCTTTGTAGATGTCTCCTTTTGCGTACATTTTTTTGAAGATTTTCTGGACCTGTTTTTCGTGGTCTTCGTCTGTGGTTCTGATGAATTTGTCGTAGGAGGTGTTCATCAGTTCCCAGATTCTTTTGATTTCGCCGGATACATTGTCTACAAATTCTTTTGGGGTGATGCCGGCTTCTTCGGCTTTTAATTCGATTTTCTGTCCGTGTTCGTCGGTTCCTGTCTGGAAGAATACGTCATAGCCCTGCTGACGTTTGTAGCGGGCGATAGCATCGGCAAGGACGATTTCGTAGGTGTTGCCGATGTGAGGTTTGCCGGAGGTGTAGGCAATGGCGGTGGTGATGTAGTATTTCTGTTTTTCCATGATTTTTGTCTCCTTTTTTGAATGTGGACGCCCGGGAAATTATTTCTTTTTTCATGCGGTTTCGGGATCTAGTAAATCTAAGTGTCTGAAAATCTGCTAAAAGCATTCACAAAAATCTCAAACTCGCTTCGCTCAGACAGTGAGATTTTTGTTCATAACGCAGATTTCCAGGCACTAAGATTTACACGATCCCTGCAAATGCATGAAAAAAGAAATAATTTCCCAGGCTGGTGTTTGAAAATGGTAACAACTGTTCCTTTGGTGGAAGAAAAACATAAATTCTTCATGTGGGGAGGAACTGGGGTCCTGCCCGGAGGGCTTTTTTATATCATAGGAACATTACGGAGTAATTTCCTATGATATAAAAAAAGTCTCCTCAGATTGTCTGAGAAGACGAGTTTTGCCCGTGTTACCACTTCTGTTCGTTTCCGGGCTCGCGCGGGGAAACCTTGGGAGGTACATTGTAATACCTCTACGCTGTAACAGGCGTGCCTGTCGCTGCCTGAAGCTACGGGGTCAATTGCGAATACTGTATCTGTATTCTCCAAATGTAACTCTCAGCAGTGCCTCTCCGAAGCCATCTTCGATCTGCTCCTTGCATATCCCTCTCAGCCTGGAATCTGTTAATGATGATCCGTAGGGATTTCTCTGTAATGCGGTCTGCAAATGTACTCTCTTCTTCAATGAGTTTGTGTTATTTCATGACAGCGGTTCATACGTGAGCATGGAGCGCTGTTCATTATAGGAAATAGTTATTTCCTGTTATAGGGAAAATATAGCACATTTCGCCCGGTTTGTAAACCCGCATTGAAGTTTGTTTACGGGAGTTTGACAGTTGAAGTTACTGTTCACTGGTAATATCCCGCGAGGTGTTTTTTGTGAGCAATGCTCACAGAAAACCCGAGACATACCGCGCGAATTTATGCGTCTAGCATAAATTCTG
>CAVCYJ010000141.1:0-7904 GCA_963605995.1 Holdemanella biformis
ATATAAGGCAGAAGCCCAAATGTACGTCAATAATAGTTCTTTCGCTGTTGGAAGTACCAGCTTTTCCATTAATAGTACAGAATTGACAGCTGCCCAGAGTCTGGTCGACACATATATTGTTATTTTGAACAGTCGTCCTACACTCGAAGCGGTGATTGATAAAACCGGAGTAAATTATAGCTGTGATCAGCTGGAGAATATGATTTCGGCAGGAGCTGTAAATAACACGGAGATATTTAGCATTACTGTTACCAGCAAAGATCCGCAGGAAGCGGAATTGATTGCGAATGCCATTGTTGATATTCTGCCGGATAAAATTTCTGATGTGGTAGATGGCAGTTCTGTGCGAACGGTTGAATGGGCGATTGTCCCATCGGAGAAATCTTCACCTGATATTACAATGTATACTGCGATTGGCGGGCTTGTGGGTGTTGTGATTGCCTGTATGATCCTGATCATACAATTTGCCGGCGATACGCTGATACATGATGAGGATTATCTGACAGAAACTTATAAACTTCCGGTTTTGGCTGTTATCCCCAATTTATATGATGACAGACAGAATAGTTATTACAAAGCCTACAGATCCAAAGAGAGAAAGGAGGAGCAAAGCGATGCTGATAAGAAAAAATAAAAAAAGGAGTGTGAATGCAAGCGTAAGCACCACGAATATCCAAAAGGTTTCTACGGATTCTAAATACTTGAAAGCAATGGGAAAAAATCTAAGCTTTGGAGCTTCAGAAGCCTATAAACTGTTGCGGATCAATTTGGCATTCAGTATGGCTGATGCGGATAAATGCCGGGTGATCGGTGTGACAAGTGCGCAGCGGGGAGAGGGAAAGAGTACCACATCTATAAATCTGGCATACACTCTGGCACAGTCCGGAAAAAGGATTTTATTGTTAGAGGCAGACATGAGAATCCCTGTGCTGGAATCTGTTTTCCATCTGCAGAAGGCTCCGGGCCTGTCTCAGGTGCTGGCAGGAATGACTCCTTTACAGGAAACGATCTATGAAGTTCCGATGCTTCAGAACGTATCAATCCTTCCGGCCGGTGAGATTCCACCGAATCCTTCAGAATTGCTTTCATCAAAAAAGATGGAAGTAATTCTGAAAGCACTGACGTCTGTTTTTGAGTATATCATTATTGACCTTCCGCCTGTTAATGCAGTAAGTGACAGCCTTGCTATTTCCAGACTGCTGTCTGGTATGGTCATGGTTGTCCGTCAGGACTATTGTGATCAGCAGGCACTGGCAGAAGCGATGCAGCATATGGAATTATTGGATGTTAAAGTGCTTGGATTTGTATTTAACTGTGCGGAAAAGCGATATAAAAAATATGGCAAAGGTGGTTATTATGCACAGGGATACGGTTATGGATATGGGAAAAAAGAAACAGAGAGGGATGCTGACAATGTAAGCAACATCGCAAAAGGAAGTGATAATGTAAACAATGTTTGATTTTCATACACATATTCTTCCTGGAGTTGATGATGGGAGCCGAAGTGTTGAGGAAAGCCTGGAAATGGTGGAAGAGCTTACCAGACAAGGCGTTTCCGGGATTGCTGCAACACCACATTTTTATGCTGCCTGCTCTACACCGGAAAATTTTTTTCTGAAAAGGGAGGCCGCATGGAAACAGCTGAAGCCAAACCTTCCATCGGAAACACCGGAAATCCGTCTGGGTGCCGAAGTCCAATATTTTGAAGGAATCCACCGTATGGAAGGACTGGAGAGGTTCTGCCTGGAAGGGACAAAACTGTTGATGATTGAAATGCCTGTATGTAAATGGACATCCCGAATGATTTCCTCAATCCAGGAAATAAACAGCCGCGATACGATAACTGTACTGCTGGCCCATATTGAACGATACCAGAATGGAAAAGTTATGGAGCAGCTTCAAAAAGAGGGGGTTCTTATGCAGGCCAGTACAGGCTTTTTTATCCGGAAGCGTCACACCGCATTGAGAATGCTGAAAAATGGAAGAATCCATTTGCTTGGAACAGATTCCCACAATATGGATCAGAGAAAACCGGATTTTGCACGTGCGATGGAAATTATCAATCGCAAGATGGATACACAGGTACTTCAGGAACTGGCTCAAATGGAGGTGATGGTGCTGGATGAAATGGAAAAAGAACTGGATTATATGTAGTGCTGCAGTTTTATTATTGCTTGCAGTTTGTTTTATGAAGCTGAGGAGTCCAACGGAAATAATCGCAGAACAGACAGAAGTAATTGCAGGATTGCCTTCAGACAATCAGAACAAAGCAGAACAAAATAAAGTAACTGCATCAGGGGATGAAACTGTGACAGATGCATCGGAAGAATCTTATACCAGCCCGATTGATTTTAATAAGTTGTGGAAAGAATCAGAGGATATTTATGCCTGGCTGGATATACCTGGTACGCAGATCAGTTATCCCATACTCCAGAATGAAGAGGATGATACCTATTATCTGCGGCGAAATGCGAAAGGTGAAAGTGACGTGAATGGTGTGCTCTACACGGAGGCAACTTATAACAGCAAGGATTTTTCAGATCCCCTTACTGTTGTGTATGGACACAATATGAAAAGCGGTTTGATGTTTGGAACGCTTCAGGCGATGTATTCTTCCCGGGAACTATTGGATGAGCATTCGGAAATCATCATTTATATGCCTGACAGGGAACTGCATTATAAAGTATTTGCGGCGGTACCTTTTGATAACCGGCATATTCTGTACAACTATGATATGTCAGATGAACGGACATTCCGGCTTTTTTTTCAGGAGGTCTTGTCGGTGAGAAGTCTGGAAGCAGTGTTTGCTGAGGATACTTTTGTTCAATCAGATGAAAAGGTGGTGATCCTTTCTACCTGTCTGACGGGTGACCGCAGCAAAAGGTTTCTCGTATGTGGGAAACTATCTGAAACAGTACCTGATGTAACAAACAGATCATGATTGGAGGTAAAAACTATGACAAAGAAAATTATGACATTATTCCTTACTGTTGCTTGCGTAATCGCAATGAATGTTCCGGCCGTGGCGGCACAGTTCACGCCAAGTGTTGAAGCAAAGCCGGCACCATCGGTTGTACCTCAAAAGGGTTCGGATGGTTCGGAATATTCAGCCATTATTTATGACAAAGATGGAAAAGAAGTTACTGGTGTACCGGATGGCTCCCTGATTGTGACACCTGTATCACAGGCTGATAAAGCCGCTGATTCTAAAATTAAGGACAGGCTGAATAAAGCGTACAGCCAGTTGCAGTCAGTAAGTAAATTAAGTGAACTGGACGGTGATCTGGAAACGATTATCAAGGAAGTATCATCAGGGCTTACTCTAGATGATCTCGTTGTCCGGGATTTGTTTGATGTAAGTGTGTCTGGGACTTATGCGGATTATCTGAATGCAGACGGTAATTATCTGGTTGTTCGCTTTAAACTTTCAACAGATGCGCAATCCCTTGCTTCGGTACTTTTCAGCGAGGATGGTAAGGCCTGGAAAGCTCTTCCAAACTCTTACATCAAAAGAAACAGTGATGGAACTGTTGAGATTATTTTACACAAAGAAGGCGTCCTGGCATTTCTGTTTGATGCAGGTAAGTTGTCTGTTGATCCTAATGGGCCTTCCTCACCGCAGACGGGAGAACCGGAAGTCACTTCTAAGACATGGGGAATGGGCTTTGTTGCTGCCGGTATTTTGGCAGCAGCCGGTATTATTGCAGTTGTCGGTATAAAGAAACGCTCGTAACTGTTCAGTATCTTCACAGTTACGAGTCAAAATCCATTGAAAATCGCCAGCGGCGATGGGATTTTGACTTGTATGTCTCGGGATTTGGAATATTCATGCCAAAACACCTCGCGGAGTAGTAGCCTGTTGAATAGTTACAAACAATCACTAAAAAATGTAGGATGAAGAAATCTGTAAAGAACAGCTGGCAGGAAGGAGTTGATCGAATTGAGGTTAAAAATTAATCGGAATGCCTACAAAATAGTTGTTTTTCTGATTGCTGTTGCCATATTTCTTGTCCTGTTCTTTGCGTTTTTGTCCAAATGGGAAACAAAATATGGATCTGTAGACACTGATACAACCGATGAAGGGCAGATATATGTAAACGGCACCAGTTATATCCCTAATAAGAATCTTGAAGTCCTCCTTCTTATCGGCGTAGACAAATATGAATCACAGTTACAGGATGACAGTTATAACAATACAGAACAGGCTGATTTCCTGATGCTTCTTGTGATAGACAAAAGTGCGGAAACTTATACATTGTTACATCTGAACCGGGATACTATGACAGAAATTCCGATATTGGGTGTACGTGGGGAACAGGCTGGAACGCTGACAGGACAGCTTGCTCTGGCTCATACATATGGAAATGGTGGGGCTGACAGCTGCCGCAATACAGTGGAAGCGGTGTCGAATATGCTTTATGGGATAGATATTGACCACTATCTGGCATTTACCATGGATGCTGTAGTGAAGATCAATGATCTGGCAGGTGGTGTCACGTTAACCGTATCAGACGATCTGACTTCAGCCTCGCCCAAATTGTCAAAGGGGGCAACAGTAACTCTGGATGGTGAGATGGCATTGGCTTATGTGCGTACCCGTTATGGATTGAAGGACAGCAGTAATCTTCGACGCATGGAAAGGCAGAGACAGTATCTTACAGCACTTCAAAGTGCATTGAACACTAAAATGTCAACGCAGGAAGATTTTATGCTCGATGTACTGGAAGCTATTTCTCCATATATGACTTCTGATTGCACAGCTAACCAACTTTCAAAGCTATATGACCGTATAGAATTATACAAAAATAATGGGATTCAAACGATAGAGGGAGATGCTGTCAAAGGTGAGGAGTATATGGAATTTTATCCTGATGAAGATGCATTAAAGCAACAGGTTATCCGGTTATTTTATACGCCATTGGAGGATTGAACTGATTGAAAAGATTAATTATGAAAAATCCCAGACAGCTTCTTCTGATGTGTATGTTATGGATGCTGGTTATCATGTGGTTTGCCTTGTGTGTTGGCCTTTCGTCCCAGACCGGAAAAGAGACAGGAAAACTCAGCTATTCATTAGCTGACTTTATTGTGGAGACATTTCATCTTCCTGGAACATGGATTTCTGAACTGAACCGTGTCCTACGCCGCAGTGCTCATTTTTTCTGTTTTTTAGTATTAAGCATACTGGCAGGCACTGCATGTGTAGTTACTTTTCAAAAATCAGCTTTGGCATTTATATGGCCAGTATTTATCTGTGTGCCGTTTGCTTTTATTGATGAAATTCGAAAAGCAGGTATCCCAGGAAGGCATTGTTCCATTTTGGAAGCATGGATAAATGTAGGCGGATGTATCAGTGGTACGGTTCTGCTGGGATTAGTTTTGTGGAGCATATGCCGAAAAAATTGAAGTAAGTTCATAACGGTAAACACAATCTGCTCTAAGTGTTTGCAAGAGGATAATGTGATGGAGAATGATATTTTTAAAGATTTGCAGGAAATGATGGGATGCGAATATATCTCAGACATTTGGATGTGTGGGAAGCGTATTTGGATATGGAAATTTATGAAAAAGTTAGAGTTAGAACGATATTCACTACATGAGTTATGCGATCTGGCGGAATATGTTTATGATGAAAAAATAAAATTTGATTCCTATGAGCAGGTGAGGAGTTTATTCAGTACAAAACGATCATGAGTACCGATTAATTTCTGCAAGAAACGGTTCCTCTCTTCTGGGAAAAATTGTCTGTCAGAAAATCATAAATGGAAGACAGGGAGTGTGTTGAACAGAAGAGAGGTGAAAAGAATGTCAAACAGACGGAACTTACTTAATAAACGTTTTGGCAGTCTGGTAGTTGTAGAAAGATTGCCGGAAAAAGAGGATCGTTACGCAACCTGGCGTTGTAAATGCGACTGCGGGGGAGAAATCGTTGTTAATACAAAAAGACTGCAGCGTGGGACAATTACCAGTTGTGGGTGCATTCCGAAAAAGAATGCACGATATGGTGCGATTGCAGAGAATCTGGCGGGACGTCGATTTGGAAAGCTGGTGGCACTACATCTTGCAGAAAGGAAGAATGGGCGGATCAGGTGGATGTGTCAGTGCGACTGTGGAAATACCTGCATTGTGGCTGCACACGAACTGAAAGCAGGGAAAACAAAAAGTTGTGGCTGCCACAGGATTAATTCACTTCGGCAGAGAAAAGTCAATGTTCAGGGTAAGAGGTTTGGGAGGCTGACACCACTCTATGCAACTGAAAAAAGGGATCACAGAGGTTCGGTCTTTTGGCATTGTCGTTGTGACTGTGGGACAGAACTTGAAATATCCGAAAATGACCTCGTTCATGGACACTATGTAAGTTGCGGTTGTCGAAAAAAAGAAATACAGAAAGAAATTAAAAAGCAGCTGACCTTTGTAGATGGAACCTGTCTGGAATGGTTGGATAAGCGAAAACATCGGACTGACAATACCAGTGGTTTTCGTGGGGTGAATCAGACGAAAGGCGGAAAATGGAAAGCAATGATTGGATTGCAGAGCAAACGTTACTATCTCGGAACATTTTCTACTATGGAAGAAGCTGTTTCGGCTCGATTGGAAGCAGAAAAGATCTTGCATGATGGCTTTGTGAAGGCTTACAGGAATTATGCCATACAGGCTGAAAAAAATCCAAAATGGGCGGAGGATAATCCTTTTTTCTTTGACGTAACTAATGTAAATGGTGATTTTTGCATTCATACAACTGAATTGCCAACGTAAATGTGGTTGATTGTTCATTTATGTCCGGATAGATCGGGGATTCAGCAGAAATTTGATGACTTCAGCATTGTACAGAAAATAAACTTTCGCATATGCTTGTGTCAGGAATTTCGGATGATTATCTGCAAGGAAGGATAAGATAATGATGGAAAAGATAAAACCGATTTTGGGAATTTTGTGGATCAGTCTCATGTGTTGTTTAATGGCTGCTCCACATGAGATAGGCGGTGCTGAGTTTAATGATATTCTTTCTCTTGCATTTTGGATAATGCTGCTTTATATCATCAGTAAAAAGCACGTATTTGTAGCGGGAATTTTAAGTACAGCTACAGTGGCAGGAATAAGCATTTACAAATTTGGATGGGAGAAACAGCCGCATATAGTGGAAACATTGGTTTTGGCACTTTTTGTGTTCCTCATGGGATTTATGATATATAAACTGTTGTTTGGTAAAAGTAATGGTAATAAGGAATACTGTGAAGAGGGAGAAACTGTCACAGGATTAAGAGATGGATCTGAGGAGTACTGGGTATACCATGATTTATCAAAACAAATATATTGGGGCTTTCGTGAAGCAAGAACGGCAGATCAGCGTAGATATTATAGAAGACAGGCTGAAGAATTGAAAACACGGTTGTTTCTCGAATATGGATACAATGATGAAGTAGTGAAGCGTATATGTAAACGTTTCCTGGATCTGAGGGTATAACAATCAGAAATAGGAATTGAAGTATATGAACTTATAGGAGAAAAACGTTTTGTTAAGTAAGAATGTAATTATCAATGTGTGTTGTTTTTTATGGATTTCTTTAATCTGCTTAGTAGGCGCGGCTCCGGTAGATAAAGGCGGAGCAGGGATAAATGGTTTTCTTGCCCTTGTATTGTGGTGTGTGTGTATTTTTATTATGATAAAAATACGACCATGGCTTGCAATACTTGTAAGTGCGTTGATTATTGTAGGGGTAGAGTTTGCTAATAGTGGAATGACATGGCATGAATTTTGGAATAAAATTGTAATGATCTGGAATGTGTTTTTTGAAAAAATAGCAGTGCCATTAGGTGCAGTGATTGAAGAATTATTAGAACACATAAAATAGATGCTGCATTGGTAAGCCTGTCCCACCAATGCAGCTTATTGTATTACCAGT
>CAVCYJ010000142.1:0-7866 GCA_963605995.1 Holdemanella biformis
CCTATAGTGTTTGATTTTAATAAACCTAAAATCGAGATTACCGAATTATCTGAAGATAAAAAATTTGGCAGATTCGTAGTTGAGCCTCTGGAAAGAGGATACGGAACTACACTTGGAAATTCTTTAAGAAGAATTATGCTGTCTTCCCTGCCGGGTGCAGCTGTAAGCCAGGTTAAAATTGATGGTGTGCTTCACGAATTCAGCTCCATTCCGGGCGTAAAAGAAGATGTAAGCGATATTATCATGAATCTGAAGAGCCTTGCTATTAAGAACCACAGCACAGATAATGAACCGAAGACCGCATACATTGAGTGTGAAGGCAAAGGTGTTGTAACTGCTGCAGATATCCAGGCTGATCAGGACATTGAGATCATGAATCCGGATCAGGTGATCGCTACCTTAAATGGCGGTAAGGACTGCAGACTTGCTATGGAGCTTACTATCACAAAGGGTCGTGGATATATCAGTGCTGACAAAGGTAAATCTGATGATATGCCGATTGGTGTACTTGCAGTTGATGCAATCTATACACCGGTAGACAGAGTTAATATGATCGTAGAGAATACCCGTGTCGGTCAGGTAACCGATTATGATAAGCTGACACTGGATGTGTACACAAATGGTACACTTGATCCGGATGAGGCAGTGAGCCTTGCAGCAAAAGTATTAAGCGAGCACTTAAGCCTTTTCATTGACCTTTCCGAGAATGCAAAGACCGCTGAGGTTATGATCGAGAAAGAAGACAATGAGAAAGAAAAAGTTCTGGAAATGAGCATTGATGAACTTGAGTTGTCTGTTCGTTCCTATAACTGCTTGAAGAGAGCCGGCATTAATACGGTTGAAGAATTATGCAACAAGACTTCTGATGATATGATGAAGGTTCGTAACCTTGGACGTAAGTCATTAGAAGAGGTTCTTGCAAAACTGAAAGAGCTGGGCTTACAGCTTCAGCCGGCAGAAGAGTAAGAACATCTAACGAAGAGATATTATACGGTGGGAATGCCTAAGCAGTCGGACAGTAAGACCGAACAAGCGTGCCCGGCTGTCCCACAGATGGAGGAAAATTAAATGGCAAAATATAGAAAATTAAGCAGAACTTCTGATCAGAGAAAAGCATTACTGAGAAACCAGGTAACAAATCTGTTATACAACGGAAAAATCGTTACTACAGAAGCTAAAGCAAAAGAAATCCGTAAAATCGCTGAAAGCCTTGTAGCTATGGCTGTTCGTGAAAAAGATAACTTCGAAACTGTTACTGTAACTGCTAAGGTTGCACGTAAAGACGCTGAAGGCAAGAGAGTAAAAGAAGTTGTTGACGGAAAGAAGAAAACTGTATATGATGAAGTACAGAAAGAGATCAAGAAAGATGCTCCTTCCAGACTTCATGCACGTCGTCAGATGCTGAAAGTTTTCTACCCGGTTAAAGAAGTACCTGCAAAAGGTGCTGGCAGAAAGAAAAACACAAAAGATGTAGATATGGTTGCTAAGATGTTCGATGAGATCGCTCCAAAATACGCTGACCGTAACGGTGGTTACACAAGAATCGTTAAGATCGGACCGCGTAAAGGCGATGCTGCAATGGAAGTTCTGATCGAGTTAGTATAATTCTACCGGATTTTCGATTATATATTTGTTCAAACGATAATAAGACTGCATATGTATGGTTTTGCCATATATGTGCAGTTTTTTTGTTACTGTGAACAGGATAACACCGGAGATAGTCTTTAGTCTGTCAATGCTATGATTGCCCTTGATTATTTACGCCAGATAGCGTAAAATCGTAGGGTACAAAAAAATGAAACATATCAGAAGAATGTAGGAGAGAAATACAAATGATCATCAGGAGAATAGGAAATTGAGCCGGAATACGGGTCGGAAAAAATCCGGATTCGGTTATTGTATAAGATTAGTCCTGTTATCAGCGGAAATGCTGATGGTTGCATTTTTCCTGTGGGGAAAAGATGTCTATTCCCTGTCTGTCACTACTCCGGAATTTAGCTGGTCAAACTATAAGACAATTGCACATGCGCTGGGAGGAATCGGTGATAAAACATATTTAAATTCAAAAGAAAGTTTTCTTGCCGGTTATCAGATGGGATGCAGATTGTTTGAGGTAGACCTGATAAAAACGTCGGACGGGGTATGGGTATGCAGACACAGCTGGAATCAGTCACTGGGACAATGGGAAGGAGAGGAGAAGAATGTACTGTCCTCTGAAGAATTTCTGACCAGACCGATTTATGGTAAATATACCCCAATGACTTTTGAAGATCTGCTGATTTTACTGAGTAATTATCCGGATGCATTTATCATGCTGGATTCCAAACAGTATTCTGTACGTAACTACCAGAAGACCGTGGAGGATTATGCTGATTATATAGAACTGGCAGAGGAGGCTGGTATTCCTGAAGTAATGGGACAGATCATACCCGAAATTTATAATCAGGCGATGTTTGCCGGCACTGCGTTGTTGTATGATTTTCCGGGATATATCTATTCATTATGGCAGGAATATTCTGCGGATGAGCTGAAGGAGATTGCAAAGTTCTGCAAAGAAAAGAATATTCAGGCAGCTACGATTTATTATAAGTACTGGTCAGAGGATGTACAGAAGATTTTTGACAAACAGGGAATCAGATTGTATATTTATACTGTAAATGATCTGAAGGATGCACAGCATTATATCGAAAAAGGTGCTGCAGGTGTATGTTCAGATTACTTGCAGGACACAGACTTTTTTAACCGAATCAGGTAAGTCCCCCGCTTCAATTGCGAAAAGCAATAAGCAGTGGGCAGGGGACTTGCCTGTATCAGGAGGAGTGCAAGCTCCTTCTGATAAACTGCGGAGCAGTTATTCGGTTATGAGCAAGTAGCAAAGCGGATTGCGAATATCCGCTTGACACGAATCAGGTAAGTCCCCCGCTTCAATTGCGAAAAGCAATAAGCAGTGGGCAGTTTCAAAGGAATAATGATCATATTATAAAAGGGAATATAGCATACAATGAAAATAAGATTAATGATTGCTGTCTGGGCAGCAAAATTTGTAGGATACGTATGTAAGAAAATGGGAAGACAGGGTGTGACCTGGGCTGGAAAAGTAGCGATTAAGATCTGTCCGGATATCCTGGAACAGCTTTCCTCGCAGGTAAGAAAGGCAATTTTCGCAACCTGTGGAACCAACGGAAAGACAACGACCAATAATATGCTCTGTGCGGCACTGGAAGCGGAGGGTCAGAAAGTAATCTGTAACCATACAGGGTCAAATATGCTGAACGGCGTTGTAGCAGCTTTTGTACTTGCTGCAAAGTGGAATGGAAAGATTGATGCGGATTATGCCTGTATCGAAGCGGATGAAGCATCTACCAGACATATTTTCCCGAGAATTAAGCCGGATTATATGCTTCTGACCAATCTTTTCCGTGATCAGCTTGACCGCTATGGAGAGATTGATATTACCATGAATATTCTGGAGGAAATGATGCGGAAGGTGCCGAAGATGCAGATCATTGTAAATGGTGATGACGCATTGTCCGCATATCTGGCTGTGGATTCCGGCAATCCATATGTGACTTATGGAATCAGTAAACCGGTGATGAAATCAGCGGCAAATGAGATCCGTGAAGGGCGTTTCTGTAAGTGCTGCGGTGAGAAACTGGAATATCGTTTCTATCATTACAGTCAGCTTGGAGATTATTATTGCCCGAAATGCGGCTTCGCAAGACCGAATCTGAATTTTGATGCAGAGAATGTGAAAGTGGGAGATCAGCTCAGCTTCAATATAGAAGGAAAGCATATAGTAGCCAATTATAAGGGATTTTATAATGTATATAATATTCTGGCTGCCTATGCAGGCATTCGTACAGCTGGTTTTGAAGCTGGCCATTTTGAAGACATGCTTCGCAAATTTAATCCGGAGAATGGACGTATGGAGCAGTTCCGTATTAAAGGAACCGGAGTGACCCTGAACCTTGCCAAGAACCCGGCAGGATTTAACCAGAATATTTCTGCGGTTATGCAGGATCAGTCACCAAAGGATATCATTATTACAATCAATGATAATGCACAGGACGGCACAGATATTTCCTGGCTTTGGGATGTAGACTTTGATCTCCTGGGAAATGATACCGTGAAATCTATTACAGTAAGCGGAATCCGCTGTCAGGATATGCGGCTGCGTCTGAAATATGTAGATATTCCATCTGTTCTTGAGGGAGATGTGGAAAAAGCAATCCGCGACAGAGTAGAGGATGGTGTAGGTAACCTGTATGTGCTGGTAAATTATACAGCACTGTTCAGTACCAGAAACATTCTGAAGAAACTGGAGGGTGAGAAATAATGAAAATTACGATAGGACATCTGTATCCGGATCTTCTGAATCTGTATGGTGACAGAGGAAATATCCAGTGCCTGATGAAAAGATGCCAGTGGCGTGGAATCGAGGCAGAGACTATTCCCTTTGAACTGGATGACAGAATTGATTTTTCAAAGCTTGACATCGTACTTCTGGGCGGCGGCTCAGACAGAGAGCAGAGGATCGTATGTGAGAAGCTTCAGGAGATTCAGCCGGACTTTAAAGCCTATGTAGAGGGTAACGGCGTTGTTATCGCAATCTGCGGCGGTTATCAGCTGCTTGGAAAGTATTATAAAACAGACCAGGGAAACATGAAAGGCCTGGATCTGGTAGATCTGTACACAGAGCAGGGAGAGGGGCGTCTGATCGAGAATATCGTACTGCAGAGTAATTTGTTTGACATGCCTGTTGTAGGATTTGAGAATCATGGCGGCAGAACCTGTATCAATAACAACAACCCCCTTGGAAAAGTGCTGTATGGGAAGGGAAATGACGGAGAATCGGGATACGAAGGCGTTGTGTATAAGAACGTGATCGGAACTTATCTGCACGGTCCGTTACTCCCGAAGAATCCACAGCTTGCAGACTGGCTCATTAAACATGCACTGGAAAAGAAATACGGCAGAGAAATAGAGCTTACACCACTGGATGACAGTCAGGAAAAAGAAGCAAATGACTATATATACCACAGATTTGTAAGAGGATAAGTATGGCGAAATCATGTAATCAAAAAGGAAAAATCCTGTATCTGGAAAGGCTGCTTTCTGAAACAAAAAGTGAAAAACCGGTTTCCATGCAGGAAATTCTGGCAAAATTAGAAGAACAGGGAATACGTGCAGAACGAAAAAGTATTTATGATGATATGGAAACTCTGCGTGCATTTGGAATGGAGATAAAATACAGGAGAGGCCGTGAGGGCGGCTATTATCTGGAAAATCAGAGAGTGGCAGAGGCAGCAGAAGATCAGCCGGTAACAGCGGCCGTATCTGTTTCTGCCCCTGTACCGCAGCGAAGCGGAGAGAATATAAAGGAACTTAAACTTTTATGTCAGAATTCGGCAAAGAAAAGGATTCAGCGAGCTTTTGGCCCGGAGATTTCCTGCAAGGCAAAAAGTGAAGAGACTTTTACTGTGACAGTAGAGACTGTGATTGATAAGGCATTTTTCGGATGGTTGGCTTCCATGGGCAGGAATGTACATATTTTGAAACCCAGAAAAGTAGCAGTGGCTTATCGTGATTATCTTAAGAATATTGCGAAGGATTATAAGGGAATTGACAAGTAATAAACGCAGTGATCCGGGACGGAACTGTGCAGCAGGGCAGATGATTTTACCGGTCTGACCGGATTTCCTGACTGTAATGGTGAAGATACTGAATCATTGCGAATCCAGAAGTTACTGAAGAAAGAATAACAGGATAAGAAAGATAGAAAGGACGTAACTGCCAGGCACTTTGTGTTGTGACTGAATGTTGAACAGTTACGAAGGAATCATGATATGAAGAGAAGAGTAATGGCTATTCTGCTTGGAATAATGGTGTCTTCCATGTTCCTGTCAGCGTGTGAAAAGAATGACGCAAAAGAGGCGGTGACCGAAAGTACCCAGATAGAGGAAGAGGGTGTGGGTGAAGTTACAGAGGAAGGCGAAAAGGTAGAGACAGAGAGTAAGGAGCCGGACACTGATGGCGGCAGCGAAGAGACAAAAGATACCGATTCGGAAGATGATACAGAAAAAACAGAAGACGCGGATTCCGGGGAAGACGAAGTAACAGAAGTCTATGCCGGAAAAATCGGTGTGCTTCTGGCTGAAGATGATGACGATGCCGAAATCGACAGTGAAGCTATTAGTTCACAGATTGCAGATGGAGGCTATGAGGCTGACATAAAAAATGCAGGTGGTGATTCTTCACTTCAGATTTCACAGATTCAGGAATTTATTGATGAACAGGTCTCTGCTCTGATCATTGAACCCGTAGATGAATATGGACTGACAGACATTCTCGAAACTGCAGAGGATCAGGAAATTCCGGTGATTTCTTATGACACCCTGATCCGTGATACGGCAAATATCAACTATTATGCGACTTATGATACCCGTGCGATCGGAAATGATATTGCAAAAGAGATTGTTAAGAGAATGGATCTGGATAAAGCCAGAGAAGATAAGAAATCATATACCATTGAATTTCTTATGGGTTCTCCGGATGATAACAGCGCTTTGTTTTTGTGTAACGGAATTCTGGAAGTCCTGCAGGAATATCTGGATGACGGAACTCTCGTATGCAGATCCGGAAATACAACATTTGATGATACCGGGATTATGAGATGGAGTGAAACATCTGCAGAGACAAAGCTGAAATCTATTATTAATGAATTTTATGCGCAGGAGAAAACACCGGATATTATCTGTACTGCATATGATGGTTTCGCATATGCCGCAGAAAAAGTGGCAGGAGAAAATAACCTGGAGCCTGCCAGTGAAGATTGGCCGGTGATCACCGGATATGGAAGTGAAACGCAGGCTGTAAAAGATATCGCGGCAGGTAAGATTGCATTTACCATGTTCATGGATCGGAGAGAGCTTGCGAAGGGCTGTGCAAAGATGGCAATTGATTACCTGACAGGTGAGAAAGTGGATGTAAAAGATTATTCTCAATATGATAACGGTGTGAAGATCGTAGGTACATTTACCTGTGGAGGAGAAGTGATCGATAAAGATAATTACCAGATCCTGGTAGATAACGGAACTTATACAGAAGACGAGATAGCACCTGATCCGACCCCGACGCCGGAAGCAACTCCTACACCAGAAGCAACCCCGACGCCGGAAGCAACTCCTACACCAGAAGCAACCCCGACACCGAAAGTAACTTCAACACCAAAGCCAGGTTCTAAAGCATAACAATAAAATTGAAAAGACAGAAGAGATAAGTAAAAGCCTATCTTTTCTGTCTTTTTATAACAGGAGAGAAGTTATTCTCTGAAAGTCAGGGAATCGTCAGTCATGGAATCAACGATTGCAAGAGATTCCAGGCGGATTCCCATATCACGGATAATCTGACCACCCTGCTGGAAGCCTTTCTCAATAACAATGCCGGCACCTTCAAGTGTAGCTCCGGATTCTTTAACGATATCGATCAGACCGAGAAGTGCGCATCCGTTGGCAAGGAAATCATCAATCAGAAGTACATGATCTTCCGAACCAAGGAATTTCCTGGAAAGGATTACATCATAGACTTTTTTATGAGTAAAAGATTCTACTTTAGTGGTATACATTTCGCCGTCCAGATTTACACTCTGAGCTTTCTTTGCAAAAATTACAGGAACATCAAAGTACTGGGCTGCAATACAGGCGATACCGATACCGGAAGCCTCGATTGTAAGAATTTTAGTAATAGGACAGTCAGAGAAACGGTGTTTAAATTCTTTACCGATTTCATTGATAAGAGCGATATCCATCTGATGATTTAAGAAGCTGTCTACTTTTAAAATATTTCCCGGTTTTACAATTCCATCCT
>CAVCYJ010000143.1:0-7857 GCA_963605995.1 Holdemanella biformis
CTTATTCTTTTTTATTTCTTATTCTACCACACACACACGGATCATATTTGTTCTTCCCGGGATTCCAAGCGGTACACCGCCGGCAAAAACAACAGTATCTCCGACTTTTACAAGTTTATGCTTCTGTGCTGCTTCGATTGCTCTCAGGCACAGGATCTCAGAACTGTACTCCTCTTTGATCAGCATCGGGTATACACCCCATGACAGATTCAGCTGACGCTGTACTCTCTCTGAGCTTGTGCAGGCACCGATCAGACATCCTGGTCTGTGCTTGGACATTCTGTGTGCTGTACTTCCGGATTTGGTCACTGCCAGAATTGCCTGAGCCTTCAGGTCAATTGCTGTCAGGCAGGTTGCGTGTGCAATTGCATTAGTGATATCCGGGTTCTCGTTTCTGTCTGTTTTCTTGAAGATTGTATTGTAATCAATGTTCTCTTCCATATGCTCTGCGATACGGCTCATCATCTGAAGTGCCTGTACCGGATATTTGCCGGCTGCGGTCTCACCGGAAAGCATGATCGCACTTGTGCCCTGGAAGATAGCGTTGGCAACGTCTGATGCCTCTGCACGGGTTGGTCTCGGATGAGAGATCATGGAATCAAGCATCTGAGTTGCCGTGATAACCGGCTTACCTGCGGAATATACTTTCTGGATGATCTTCTGCTGGATAACAGGTACATATTCCGGCGGGATTTCAACACCCATATCACCTCTGGCGATCATGATACCATCTGCTGTCTCAATGATCTCATCGATGTTGTCAACACCCTGCTGGTTCTCAATCTTGGCGATGATCTGAATTTCCTCTCCGCCATTCTCGTTCAGGATTTTTCTCACTTCACGGATATCATCTGCAGTACGTGTAAAGGATGCTGCAACGAAATCAAATCCTTCCTGGATACCAAAAAGAAGGTCCCCATGGTCTTTCTTGCTGATAAATGGCATCTTCAGGTTTGCACCCGGTACATTGACACCTTTCTTGTCACCGATCACGCCTGCATTGACAACCTTGCAGACGATATCTTTTCCGGAAATGTCCTGGACTTCCATATCTACAAGCCCGTCATCGACCAGAATGTGTCCGCCCGGTTTTACATCCTTATAAAGTTCCTTATATGTAATACTTACGTGCTCATTGGTTCCTTCGATATCTTTATTAGTAAATGTAAAAAGCTGTCCTTCTTCCAGAGCAACCTTACCGTCCTTGAAACATCCAAGTCTGATCTCCGGTCCCTTTGTATCAAGAAGTGCTGCAACAGGTCTGTCATATTTCTTACGAAGTTCTCTCAGCTTCTGGATACGTCCTCTCTGCTCATCGTGAGGTCCATGTGAAAAGTTGAAACGTGCTACATCCATTCCTTCTCTCACAAGCTGCTCCATAATATCGTCTTTATCAGTAGACGGTCCCATTGTACAGATAATTTTGGTTTTTCTCATTTAATCTTTCCCTCCAACTGTCGATCAAAGCTGCTGCCTGTTCGCTCCACTCACCAGTGTACCGGCAGCAACCGATTGGCTCGGTCAGTTCTGCAAATATTTTGTAAATTTTTGATCAGTTTCTATACGTAATGAAAACATCAAGCCACTTAAAAAGTACCATTATTGAGACTATCTGTCAATATCGAATTTCGGTTTATTTTTTGTTATTATTTGACAAAAAAATAACATGCTTTTGTTGCAAATGTTACATAAATCAGA
Organism: Holdemanella biformis; assembly: GCA_963605995.1. GTDB lineage: Bacteria > Bacillota > Clostridia > Lachnospirales > Lachnospiraceae > Blautia_A. Next base: position 1,699 of record CAVCYJ010000143.1, read on the forward strand.
ACCCAAAATCCGCATAGTCTTCCGGCAGGAATCTGTGGTAAATGATATGACAGCCCTCATCCTTAAAACAGTAATAATAAGGATCTGATCCGTCATCAAAGCGGAACATCACATCAAATTCTCCGTTATCCATCGGCTCTGTAATAACCTTATCGGAATAAGAATAAAACAGCTCCCTGATCTCATCCATGGTGCATCCATGTCTGCCTACCAGTTCGATCAGAGCCTTGATAAATTCGTTATCTTTCATATTATTGTGTACATACTCCGATGCCTTATCTGAAACCGTGAAGCAGAAACGCTCCCCTCTGTGAGAAATCACTACCTCACCAAATTTTTCTTCCATATAAGCAGGAAAATCCTTTAAGATTTCCATCATTTCTGCTGCATCTGCCTTGCTTTCAAAGAAATGATCCAGGGAACTCAGAGGATAATAAAGACTGATTTTTTCCTTCATATATCCAAGCTTTGCCTGCTCCTCTTTGATCACATCTATCAGACTGTTTTCCAATCTATGATAATTCATTTATAATTCCTCCTGAAAATCTGTTTATTAGGCTTTTTTCTGGTTAATATTTTATCAGAGATTGCCTGAAAATCAATGAATTTCTTTTTCATTGTATACCCGCCAGAACAATTTCAATGTTTTCTTTTTCAAACAAAAGTAACCTTCTCTCAACGCTGTCCCATTTTTCACTCTGAGAAAGAATCCTGACCGTAGTTTTTTTATACCACCATACACAAGACAGCGTTTCAGATATTATTTATACCCAAAACGCTGTCATTATTACACTATTTCATTATGTACTAGTCCCAGTTCTTACGTCCATAACGCAGTGTCACATCGTGGATCTCTTTCTGGAGTTTCTTTGTGATATCTCTCTTTTTGATTCTCCACTTCCAGTTCGTTCCGACTGTGGATGGTTTGTTCATTCGGAATCTGTTATCCAGTCCCATGTAGTCCTGCATCGGGATTACGCAGACACGCGCTGCGCTGCGCATAATCAGACTGATAAAGCATTTATACAGCCCGTCTTCCGGTGTTGCATGATCGCACAGATAATCTCTTGCCAGCTTTCTCTCTGCTGCCGTGATGCTCTGCCACCAACCCACGATTGTTTCATTGTCATGGGTTCCGGTATATGCCACACAATTCTCCGGATAATTATGCGGCAGATAATCACTTGCACATCCGGAATCTCTGGAGTCAAAAGCAAATTCCAGAACCTTCATTCCCGGGAAGCCGCTTTCATATACCAGATGGCGCACCGAGTCTGTCATATATCCCAGATCCTCTGCGATAACCTGTTTCCATCCAAGTGCCTGCTCGATCTTACGGAACAGATCAATCCCGGGACCTTTCTCCCAGTGACCGCCCGTTGCATCCGTATCTCCATATGGAATCGAAAAATATTCATCAAAGCCGCGGAAATGGTCGATTCGCACAACATCATATAATCTGAAGCAATAGCTCATTCTGGATATCCACCACTGATATCCGGTATTTCTGTGATAATCCCAGCGATACAGAGGATTTCCCCATAACTGGCCTGTTGCAGAGAAGCCATCCGGCGGGCATCCTGCCACTGCCAGCGGTACATTATCCTGATCCAGCTGGAACAGTTCCGGATTCGCCCATGCATCTGCACTGTCCATGGCAACATAAATCGGGATGTCTCCGATGATCCGGATACCTTTGGAGTTTGCATAGGCTTTCAGCTTCATCCACTGTTCATAGAACTTAAACTGTATATACTGCTGAAATTCAATATCAAAATATAATTCCTCACGGTAATAATCCATGGCATTATTCCAGCGAAGTCTGATATCCTCCGCCCATTTCGTCCATTCTATGCCTCCGAAACGTTCTTTTACCGCCATAAACAAAGCATAATCAGAGAGCCACCAGCTGTTCTCTGCTATGAATTTCTGATAGTCCGGGTTCTTGCTGATATCACTGTTCTCATAAGCTTTTCTCAGAAGCGGATAACGGCCTTTGTAGATTTTCTCATAATCTACGTCATCAATTTTCTTACCCCAGTCGACTTTTTCACAGTCCTTCTTATCAAGGACGCCTTCTTCCACAAGTGCGTCCAGATCAATAAAATATGGATTTCCCGCAAATGTAGAGAAAGACTGATACGGGGAATCCCCGTAGCTTGTCGGTCCCAGCGGCAGGATCTGCCAGTAGGTCTGTCCTGCTTCCTTTAACCAGTCTACAAATTCATATGCACTCTTGGAAAAACATCCGATTCCATAGTCTGACGGCAGACTGCTGATCGGCAGTAATATTCCGGCTGCTCTTCTTCCCATAATTTTTGTCTCCTTCATGATTTTCACTCTTACCGCTTATATTTTCTTCAACTAAGTCAATATCTGTGTTGCTATAAGCAGCAGTTTTATATACCTTATGCGCAATTGTTTTCTTTATTATATCTATTTTTTGTGCAAAATGCAATATATTTTAGGCACTATCTGTTTTTTCGTAAAAAATACCAATAAACGCTCCATCCTTCTCTTATCCATATCAGAAACTTATAATAATAATGCAATATTGCTATTTTACGTTGCGTTTCTGATATGATAGGATGTGTTTGGTTAAAAAAATAACAAAGCAACACCCTAACTTATCTGTTAAGAAACTTTTGTCCTTAACCAATCTACAGGGTTTCTTATACAGATATCTTCGACATCCTAAGTTATACATCAAAGACAAAGAAAGAGGTAAGAAAATGGAAGACAACAAATTATGTCTTGAAAAGCAGCCCTTAAATCAGGAAATGCTTGACAAAATCGATGCTTACTGGCGTGCAGCAAACTATCTGTCTGCCGGACAGCTCTATCTTCTTGACAATCCGCTTCTGAGAGAGCCATTAAAAATGGATCAGATCAAGAAGAAAATCGTTGGTCACTGGGGAACTGTACCAGGCCAGAACTTCGTTTATGCACACTGCAACCGCGTCATTAAACGTTACGACCTGGACATGATCCTGCTCTCCGGTCCGGGACATGGCGGAAACTTCATGATTGCCAATACTTATCTGGAAGGTTCTTACAGCGAAGTTTATCCAAACATCAGCCAGGATGAGGAAGGTATGAAGAAAATGTTCAAACAGTTCTCCTTCCCATGTGGAGTTCCGAGCCACTGTGCACCGGAAACACCTGGTTCCATCAATGAAGGTGGTGAACTTGGTTACTCCATCGCTCATGCTTTCGGAGCTGTATTCGATAACCCTGACCTGATCGCTACTACAGTTGTAGGTGACGGTGAGGCTGAGACCGGTCCTCTGGCTACATCCTGGCAGTCCAACAAATTCCTGAACCCGATCACAGACGGTGCTGTACTTCCTATTCTTCATTTAAATGGATATAAGATCAGCAACCCTACTATCTTCTCCCGTCTTTCTCATGAAGAACTTGAATGCTTCTTCAAAGGCTGTGGCTGGAAATCATACTTCGTTGAAGGCGACGACCCAATGACAATGCACAAGAAGATGGCAGAAACAATGGATACTGTAATTGAAGAGATCAAAGCAATTCAGAAGAATGCTCGTGAGAACAATGATCCAGAGCGTCCAGTATGGCCAATGATCGTTCTTCGTACTCCTAAAGGATGGACAGGTCCCAAGGTTGTTGACGGACTTCAGATTGAAGGTTCTTTCCGTGCTCATCAGGTTCCGATCTCCATGGAGAAACCAGAACATCTGGAACTTCTGAAAGAATGGCTGGAAAGCTATCGTCCTCAGGAACTGTTTGATGAGAACGGACACCTGATCCCGGAACTGGCTGAACTGGCTCCTAAGGGAGATGCACGTCTTGGTGCTAACCCACACGCAAACGGCGGACTTCTTCTGAAGGACCTTCGTCTTCCGGATTTCCGTGATTATGGTATAGACGTACAGCCTGGCAAAACAAAAGCTCAGGACATGATCGAACTTGGCGGATATATCCGCGACATCTTCAAGCTGAATGAAGAAAACAAAAACTTCCGAATCTTTGGGCCAGACGAAAGTATGTCCAACCGTCTGTACAAAGTATTTGAATATCAGAAACGTGACTGGAATGCAGAAATGCTTGACACAGATGACTGCCTCGCAAGAGACGGACGTATCATGGACAGTATGCTCAGCGAACATATGTGTGAAGGATGGCTGGAAGGCTACCTGTTAACAGGCCGTCACGGCTTCTTCGCAAGCTATGAAGCTTTCATCCGTATCGTTGACTCCATGGCAGCCCAGCACGCAAAATGGCTGAAGGTCTGCAACCAGCTTTCCTGGAGACAGCCGATCGCATCCCTGAACTTCATCCTGACATCCAACGTATGGCAACAGGATCACAACGGATTTACACATCAGGATCCTGGATTTCTGGATCACATCGCCAATAAGAAAGCAGACGTAGTACGTATGTATTTACCACCAGACGCTAACTGCTTACTCTCCTGCTTCGATCACTGTATCAAGAGTAAGAACTATGTAAACGCGATCGTAGCTTCCAAACATCCAAGCTGCCAGTGGCTGACCATGGAGCAGGCCGTTAAGCACTGTACACAGGGTATCGGTATCTGGGAGTGGGCAAGCAATGACTGTGGCGAAGAACCAGACCTTGTTATGGCCTGCTGTGGTGATACACCTACACTTGAGATCATGGCTGCTGTTACTATCCTCCGTGATGAAATGCCGGAACTTAAGATCCGGGTTGTTAACGTTGTCGACCTGTTCAAACTGGAATCCGACCACAAACATCCACACGGCTTAAGTGATGCAGAGTACGATGCGATCTTCACAAAAGACAAACCGGTTATCTTTGCATTCCACGGATATCCGACACTGATCCACGAGCTTACATATGGCCGTCACAACCACAATGTTTCCGTTCATGGATATCAGGAAGAGGGTACGATCACTACTCCATTCGATATGCGTGTACAGAACCAGATCGACCGTTTCAACCTTGTAAAAGATGCTATCATGCATCTGCCACAGCTTGGAAACAAAGGTTCTTACTTAATCCAGAAGATGAACGACAAGCTTGTTGAGCATAAACAGTACATCGCTGAGTATGGTCAGGATCTTGAAGAGATCAGAAACTGGGAGTGGCATAAATAATTCTGCCTGATCAGATGATAAATTCCTTATAAATATAATAAACCACCAGGAATCCGGATATTACAGATTTCCTGATGGTCATTGTCCAGACAATCAAACAGGGCAAGTATCTGTGCTTTCTTTCACATGATACCTGCCCTGTTTTTAACTATCCTGTTCATTCTCTGTCTGCCAGAAACTTCTGAAATGCTTTAGACGCAATACTCTGCGGATATTCCGTATCGTGGATCAGAATAATGCTTCTCTCCGGAAATGTCTCATTTACATCTATCTTAAATACCCTGCCGGATGCCAGGTCATCTTTTGCAAACTCTTCCGGCAGAAATCCGATTCCCATATTATAACAGACTGCCGGAAGGATCATATCCGTGGTTGCCAATTCTACATCCGGCGAAAACTGCAGACCATTTTTTTCAAAATATGCATTCAGAAATCTCCTGGTGATCGCCTCAGAAGTCAGGCTGATCCATGGATAGGCAGAGAGTTCTTTCAGAGAAGTCTTTCTTCCCTTCAGTTCCGCAAAACGGTTTCCTCCGATCAGGATTTCTTTATACTTTCGCACTATCTTCATCCTCAACGGCTCTGCAACCTGCAGGGATGCAGACACAACCGCAAGGTCTACTTTTCCCTCTTTCAATGCATTTACAGAATCCGTAGTACTGTTATTAAGAATTTTAAAATGCACATTCGGATATTGAATATTAAAGTCTCTGACTGCCTCGAACAAATAACAATGCAGTGCAGTCTCCGTTGCACTGATATAAATCGTTCCATTCTCCAGACTGATCAGATTATTTAAATTATCCTCTGCTTTAAAAAACTGTGCACATCCGGCAGCCACATATTCATAGAAGATCCGCCCCTCCGGTGTCAGCTTCATACCTCTTTTGCTTCTGGTAAATAATCTGCATCCTAATATATTTTCCAGATTATGTATTGTTCTGGTCACCGCCGGCTGACTGGTCTTTAATACTGCTGCCGCTTTTGTCAGGTTCTCGTATTTAGATACGTAATAAAAAACTTTATAATATTCAAAATTTGCATTCATTTC
>CAVCYJ010000144.1:0-7840 GCA_963605995.1 Holdemanella biformis
TTACGGTCGAACTGGAACCGGAGGCTTTTCAGTATTATAATGAAGAAAAAGCAATATTTGTGACAGAATCCGGTACATATCAGATTTATGCGGGCAGGTCAGTGGAAGATATCTGCTGTGAATGTGAGATCGTGCTGTAATAGATAAAACAAAGTGGCTGAGCAAGTAGTGAAGCGAATTGCAATATCCGTTTGACCACTGTCAGCTCAAAATAAAACTATCCCGGCAAGTATAAGGCTCTTACGCTTTGTAACTTGTTCGGGATAGTCTGATTTTAAGAAATAGCGTTTATTTTGGGGCGCAAAGACCTCTTATCTGAAGTTTCCTATGTTGTTTTCCTGGTGCTTTTTTCATCAAATTTACTCAGTCTTTCATTTATAGCAATTCCAGAAAATGATGATATTCTCATCGTCGCAGGCAATTTTCAATGGATTTTAACTCATAACTGTGAAGGTACTGAACAGTTATGATATTTATTTATATTTCGGTCAATAGCATAAATATGAACTCTTTATATATCTTCTCAGTTGAACGGTAAGTCAAAGTGGATATTCGCATGGAAAACCTCTTTCAGTTTCTCCCACTGTTCATTGATCTTCAAGACTTTATTTTTATCCGTATCTTTGGCTGAATCATACTTATACAGACAGCGTATTTTTTCATGTTCGAATCCGAATTTTCTCCGGAATCTGATGGGCAATTGTTAAAAAAGGCACAAAATAATTATTTATGTAAACCTGCGAAAACGTGTAAAACGAGAAAAGTGACAGAAATTCAAGGAAAAAGCATAATAAAAAAATAACATGCCCGTTTTATAATTAACAAACGTAGAATGTAGAACGTTGGTAGAAATTAATAAAAGAAAGAGATAAAATTATATATTTTAAACAAAAGTGTAGTTAAAAAATAAACAATTATTGACTATTACGTCAAAAGTGATATGATTAAGTCACAAGCAAAGAGCAACGTCCTACATTGAACGCGCGTGAGAGGGAAAATAAAAAGATTTCAAGAGAGGAGTAACTATTGTTGAAAAGGTATAAAAGGGTTCTTGCAGTTCTTGCAGGAGCAACAATGATAGTATCAGGCATGACAGCGTGTGGGAGTAGCAGTGACACGAAAAGTACCGATTCAAATTCGGAATATCCTGAATTGAATCTTTCCATGGCTGTAAACGGAACTGATACACAGATCGACACACAGGTTAGCCAGAAGCTGGCAGAACTGGTATCAGAAAAGTCCGATGGTAGCATTACAATTGATGTATTTCCGAATGACACACTTGCAGGTGGTAATGCAACCAAGGGAATTGAATATGTCTGTGCAGGCTCTACCGATCTGGCAGCCTATGCAACCAGCACATTGTCAGCAATTGATCCATTACTTAATATTGCAACAATGCCTTGGACATTTGATTCTTATGATCAGGCAGCAGAGATTATTGCAACAACCGGCGGTGAGTATTATGCAGATCAATTAGATGATAAGGGGCTTACTTATCTCGGAGCTTTTCATAACGGCTTCCGCCAGCTGACAAACAGCAAGCATGCAGTAACCAAGCCGGAAGACCTGAAAGGTCTGAAGATTAGAATTCCAGGTTCAGAGATTTATATGACATTCTGGCAGGCAGTTGGAGCGAGCCCGACAGCGATGAGCTGGTCTGAAGTATTTACAGCGATCCAGCAGGGAACTATCGACGGACAGGAAAACGGTGTACCGATCACAGATTCAGCTAAAATGTATGAAGTACAGAAGTACCTGACATTCTGGAATTATTGTTATGATGCTGATCTGATCATTGCTAATTCTAAAGTATGGGATAACTTGGATGAGAAGACACAGGATTTGTTAAAGGAATGTATCGCAGAAGCCTGTGAATGGGGCAATGAGAAGATTGTTGAAGATGAGAAAACTCTTATTGAGAAGTTTAAAGATAACGGAATGCAGGTAGATGAGCTGACAGATGAGCAGCTGGAATTATTCAAAGAATTGATCAAAGAGCCTATGAATAAGATCAAAGCAGAATATGGCAAAGAGGCATGTGAAGCTTTTGATATCGATACAGATGGTGTGAAATTTGATAATTAAATCAGGAGGAATATAGCATGAAGTATATAGAGAAGTTTGAAAGAGTCGTAGCATGCTTAAGCGTGTCAGTGATGGCAATCCTGGTTTTTGCAAATGTTATCGCCCGGTTTGTGTTTAACAATCCTCTGGCAGTTGCCGATGAGATGTCATGTTACCTATTTGTACTTATGAGTTTTATGGGTACAGCAATCGCTGCCAGAAGAAAAGCGCATCTGGGTCTGACGCTCCTGACCGATAAGTTGTCACCTAAAGCAGCAAAAATTCTGATGACAGTTATGTATGCAATTGCAACTCTGTTTTGTTTGTTGATCGTAATCTTTGGTATCCAGATGGTTATCAGTCAGTATCAGATGGGACAGCAGACAGCAACCATGCAGTGGCCGGAGTGGATTTACGGATTATTCGTACCATTAGGTGGAGCATTCTCAATGGTCGCATTTCTGGATGGGGCTATTAAAACAGCAAAGGGGGACAATTAAATGGCAGGTGTAGTATTATTAGGGGTGTTTGTAGTACTGCTGATATGTGGGGCTCCCATTGCAGTATGTCTGGGAATGTCAAGTGTAGCAGCAATGCTGGTTCAGGGAGCAGGCAAACCGATCGTAGCAGTTATGAGTGTACTGCCTCGTATCTGTTCTGCTTCAAGCAGTAAGTTTGTATTGCTTGCGATTCCATTCTTCATTATCTCAGGTAATGTAATGGAAAAGGCAGGTATTTCAGGAAGATTGATCAACCTTGCAGAGAAATGTCTCGGTCATATCAAAGGTGGTATGGCAATGGTATGTATCGTAGTTTCATGTTTCTTTGCAGCAATTTCAGGATCTGGTCCGGCAACTGTAGCAGCGCTTGGACTCATCATGATTCCGGCATTGGTGAAAGCAGGATATCCGGCAGCATTCTCCTGCGCATTGATGGCAGCTGGTGGAGCAATCGGAGTAGTTATCCCACCGTCTATCACATTTGTAGTATATGGTTCTATCGCTGATGCATCAATTACAAGCCTGTTCAAGGCAGGTATGGTGCCTGGGCTTCTGATGGGAGGTGGACTGATCATCACAGCATTGATCATAGGAAAGAAATGTGACCTGAAAGTGTCTCCGAAAGCTTCTGGAGCAGAACGCTGGGCAGCATTCAAAGAGGCGGTGCCCGGACTTCTGATGCCGGTTATCATCCTTGGAGGAATTTACGGAGGAATCTTTACACCAACAGAAGCAGCAGCCGTATCCGTATTCTATGGTCTGCTTGTAGGCTTCCTGATTTATAAGGATCTGAACTGGAAGAAACTGTCAGATATTATGGTTGATTCTTGCTCAACAACAGCAACAGTTATGTTTATCACTATGGGTGCTTCACTCTTTGCATATGTTCTTACAAGAGCAAGACTGGATAAAGCAATTGAAAGTGTGATGCTGAATGTAACCGGAGGAAGCAGCGTTATCTTCTTCATTATTGTAAATATTGTGCTGCTGATCGCAGGATGTTTTCTGGATTCTACATCAGCACTGTACATCTTCACTCCACTGTTTGCACCAGTTGCATTGCAGCTTGGAATAGAGCCAATCCACCTTGGTGTGGTAATGATCGTCAACTTGGCAATCGGACTGTTTACACCGCCTGTTGGTGTTAACCTGTATGTGGCATGTGGTATTGGTAAGATATCAATCGAGGATATATCGAAAGGAATTATACCCTGTCTGATAGCAATGTTGATTATCTTGTTGCTGATCACATATATCCCGGCGATATCGATGATGTTTGTGTAACCTGTTAATCCATTTATTACATATAGAATTCCTGGAATTTCCCGAGACTTAGTCGCAAGGTCTCGGGGCCTGGTTCCAAACAGAATATAAATCGGGCGGGCTACCCGATTTTATATAAAACAACTAACATCCTACGTAGAATAAAATGAGGTGAATAAAATGAAAGATGTATCAATGAAAGAATTGAAAAACAAAGCAACTGAGATGCGAATGAAAGTAGTAGACATGATTTACAAAGCTCAGTCCGGACATCCGGGCGGCTCACTGTCAGCGGCAGATTTTATGACAGCATGCTACTTTAAATATATGAATGTAGATCCACAGAATCCACGGTGGGAAGATCGTGACCGTATGGTTCTTTCTAAAGGACATGTATGCCCGATTCAGTATGCATGCCTCGGAACACTTGGCTTTTTTCCAGAAGAAGAGCTTGACACACTGAGACAGGAAGGTTCCAAATTACAGGGACATCCATCTATGACAAAGTGCCCTGGTATTGACATTTCAACCGGTTCTCTGGGTCAGGGACTTGCCTGCGCAGTAGGAATGGCACTTGCAGGAAAAATGAATCATAAAGACTATAAAGTATTCAGTGTAGTGGGTGATGGTGAATCTCAGGAAGGAGAAATCTGGGAAGCAGCCAATACAGCACACAAATATCAGCTGGATAACCTGATCGTATTCATGGACTACAACGGACTTCAGATTGACGGATCCTGTGATCAGGTTATGCCGAATGGAGATCTTGGTGAGAAGTTCCGTGCTTTCGGATTTGAAGTACTTGAGATTGATGGACATGACATGGAAGAGATCTGTGCAACACTTGAAAAATGCTATGCATCAAAGAATGGTAAGCCGAAATGCATTTATGCACATACCATCAAAGGTAAAGGTGTATCCTTCATGGAGAATTCCGTATCATGGCATGGTGTAGCTCCAAACGAAGGAGAATATGCAAAAGCAATGCAGGAACTGCAGGCACAGATTATCAAGTAATAGCATAAGGAGGGTTTGAAGAATGAGCGAATTAAAGAAAGTTGCAACCAGAGCAGGATTTGGTGAAGAGATATTAAAATTAGGAAAAGAAAATCCAGATATTCTTGTAGTTGATGCAGATATCGGAAAGAGCTGTAAGACAGGAGACTTCCGTAAGGAATTATCATCAGAATATCATGATGATAAGAACCAGTATGTAAATGTAGGTATTGCAGAGCAGAACGCAGCAGGTGTGGCGGCAGGACTTGCTACATGCGGAAAGGTTCCATTTGTAGTAACTTATGCAGTATTTGGCTCCCTTCGCATGTGCGAAATGATCCGTCAGGAAATCTGCTATCCAAACCTGAATGTAAAGATTGCATGCTCTCATGGTGGACTTACTCCTGCTAACGATGGAGCTTCTCATCAGGCAATCGAGGATATGGGTGTCCTTCGTACACTCCCTAATATGACAGTCATTATGCCGGCAGACTATGTGGCAGCTAAGAAACTGACACATCTGGCAGGTGAGACATACGGACCAATGTATCTTCGTTTTACACGTGATGCAATTCCACAGATTTATGATGAGGATGCAGAATTTGTAATCGGTAAAGCGAACCAGCTCAAAGAAGGTAGGGACGTTGCTATTATTGCAAATGGTGACACTGTCTGCCTGGCACTGGAAGCTGCAAAAGAATTGGAAGTAAAAGGAATCACAGCAAGAGTACTGGATATGCACACAATCAAGCCTTTGGATACAGAAGCTGTTACAGCTTGTATCAATGAGATCGGCAAGGTTATCACAGTAGAAGATCACAATATTTTGAACGGACTTGGATCAGCCGTATGTGAAGTGGCAGCTGAGATGGGTAAAGGTGTTGTCAGAAGAATTGGTGTACAGGATCAGTACGGACAGTCAGCTCCTTATGAGAGACTGCTTGCTATGAACGGAATCACTGTAGAAAATATTGTAAAGACAGCAGAAGAGTTGCAGTAATCGAATAAAGATCAAAACAGGAGGAAAAGAAAATGTTAGATTTTACAAATCAGGTAGTATTAGTAACAGGGGCAGGATCAGCAAAAGGAATGGGACGTGTAATCGCTCAGACATTTGGTAAACAGGGGGCTAAGGTTGTTATCTGTGATATCAATCAGGCAGGATGTGATGCCAATGTAAAAGAAATGAAGGAAATGGGGATAGAGGCTGAAGGATATGCAGCAAACCTGACAGATCCGGAAGCTGTAAAAGAACTGGTTAATACTATCGTAGATAAATATGGACGTATTGATGTACTTGTAAATAACGCAGGTATTTCACAGAAAGTAACTGTTGCAGATATGACATTGGATGATATCAAACGTATCTTCAATGTAAATATGTTTGGTCTGTTCCTGATTACACAGGCTGTATGCGAAGTAATGAAGAAACAGAATTACGGACGTATCGTACACCTGTCATCTGTATCAGGAAAACGTGGCGGTGGTATCTTCGGTGGAGCTCATTACTCAGCTTCTAAGGCTGCAGTACTTGGATTCTCTAAGAACCTTGCCCGTGAAGTATCTTCATATGGTATCACAACAAACTGTGTATGCCCTGGTCTGATCAACACAGAGATCTGGAAATCACTTCCAAAGGAACAGGCAGACGCTGTTATCGATGGAATTCCGATGGGACGTCCGGGCGAGCCGCAGGAGGTTGCTGATGCAATCGTATTTCTTGCTTCTAAGGAAGCTTCCTATATTACTGGTGAAGAGATTGACATCAACGGTGGATCTCACATGGATTAAGTCAGAAACAGAATCATCAACCTAAGTATTCTCATGTTCTGAATAATCCTCCCAATGCACCCAGTGCATTGAAGAGAGGCTGCGCACTAATTACTTAGTGCGCAGCTCCTTTTTGTGCAGTGTGTCCGGCAAAGCTGAACCACACAAAGGTTTCGGAAGAGAACAAAGGGAATTTGAGCTTTGTGCATATGGGCGAAAACCATGGAACATGTGTGAATACTGGAATACAGAACGGAAGAATCCCTGGTATATGGGAAACGGTATGTATGAAAAGTGTGGTTCGGAACGGGAGAAACCCTATCTGCCATCTTATGTATATTTATGTATAAAACAGGTTGAAATGTCAGGCTAAAATTGTGTATAATATAAAAAACAGATAATGAATAACATTGGATGTTAAGAAAGGAATGAGCAGATGGCCGAATACTTAAAAAAAATCAACAGATCATCTGTTGTGCAGCTTGTGATTGACAGCCTGACAGAAGCGATAGTCAGCGGAGAACTGAAGCCAGGTGATCGCATTCCGACAGAGATGGAACTGGCAGAGCAGATGGGGGTAGCCAGAAATTCAATCCGTGAAGCTGTGAAGATACTTGTATATATTGGAGTGCTGGAAATCCGCCGTGCAGATGGAACGTTTGTCTGTGATGGATTCTCAGAGAGCCTGATCAATCCCATGATTTATGGAATTATATTAAACCAGCAGAACGAGAAGGAGCTGAATGAGCTGCGGACGATGATAGAAAGTGGTGTTATGCGTCTTGCGATAGAGAAGGCATCCGATGAAGAACTGGCGGCATTGAGAGAACATCTTGGAGTTATGAAGACAAGTATGACACGGGAAAACCCGGACGTAGATGAAGTGTTTGAGATTGACAACAAATTCCATGATATGATCGCTGATATGGGGCACAATGCGATGGTGTTGAAGATCAATGCAATCACGCGTATGCTGACACATTCTACCAGATATTATTCTGTAAAAGGAATGCTGGAATCTGGACGCGGAGAAGAACTGTATGAAGCACATGAGGTTGTATATCGTATGCTTGAACGCAGACAGCTGGAAGGAGTATACGAATCAATTGCAGGTACGTATTTTCTAAATGCATATGAACATTAAAAATGTTAAATATGTATTATATGAGCCGGAGCCCCGGAAAATATGGTAACTATTCAGCAGTTTACTATTCCGCGAGGTGTTTTGGCATGAAAATGCCAAA
>CAVCYJ010000145.1:0-7759 GCA_963605995.1 Holdemanella biformis
AAGAACAAATATGATCCGTGTGTGTGTGGTAGAATAAGAAATAAAAAAGAATAAGAGATTGTTTAATATGATACCCCTTAAGCAGATAAGGTAAATAACCGGAAACTGCTTAAAGGGTATTTTTTAACCGAATCAAGTAAGTCCCCTGATTCAATTGCGAAGCAGCTATTCGGTTATGAGCAAGTAGCGAAGCGGATTGCGAACATCCGCTTGACCAGATAAAATCAAGCACAAAAAGATTCCGAGAGTACATTCAGTTATATGTGTGATGAATGTCTGCCGAAAACTGTTCAGTGAGATATGCAAGGAATTTTCGTGTGGCAGAAGAAAGCTTCTGTGGTCTGTACATGATCAGCCGGTAGTATTCGAAAGGAAAGTCCTTAATACGGATCAGGGAAATCTTTTTCTCATAGCCTTTGACAGCAGAGACATTGACGAGTGCTGCACCCTGATTCTGAGAGACTCTCAGCATCTGGCTGGGAGCATTTTCCACAGGGATGAACTGAGGAGTCAGATTGAGCGCATTAAATGCAGAAACGGCATATTTCATGGCGGCAGGAGAAACATGAGGCGGAAAGATCAGAAATCTTTCAGCAGCGAGTTCTTTCATTGCAATGCTTTTTTTCCGGGCAAAACGATGTTTTTTTGAAACTGCCAGATAAAAAGGAAGGTCATCCAATTTCAGGAATGCGTGGTCATTTGCAGCTTCATATTCCAGGTTATTGGAAAGAATAATGTCCAGGTTTTCAATCTGTTCTGTCAGTTCATGGAGATTGTAAATATTAAAATCAATCTGGATTTCCGGGTGAAGTTCTTCGAATGGAAGCATATAATCTGACAGGATCTGTTCAAAACCATGCCCCTCCAGTGCACCGATGCGTATCGTTGAAAGTCCGTTGGCGGCAAGTTCCTGAGCATCGTGGATGGAAGCTTCGATTTCAGCAAGAAGCGGTTTCCAGCGGTCTTTTAATATATCTCCGGCATCGGTAAGTGTTACACTCCGGCTGGTACGGTGAAATAATTTAACTCCCAGTTCATTTTCCAGGTGATGGATCCACTTGGTAACAGTGGGCTGTGAAATATAAAGAACTTCTGCTGCCTTGGAGAAGCTGTGATATTTGGCAGTCAGAAGAAATATCTGCATTTCTGACAGACTGATCTTATACATAAAAATCCCCTTTCCCAAAATAAGAAATATGGTAACTGTCCGGTAGCTTTGCGGTTACCGAGAATATAGTATACCATAATCTATTACGAATTGGAATAAATAAATATCAAAAATGCTATTGGACGAATTGAGAATATGGAGTATATAATCACATCATAAAGTGTGTTAAAAAAATATCAAACTAAAATCCGTTACCTTTACAGCGATGCAGATATAAACAGTCTGACTGCCGGAGATAACAGAAAAACTCAGTTTGGGAAAGGAAAAGCAATGAAGAAAAGATTAAATGCAGAGGTATGGACATTAGCCCTGGGGGTTGCGCTTTTTCCGCCGGTCTGGGCCGTGATTGCCCCGTATCTGAAAGTAAGTACAGGGGCAGTAGCGCTGATCTGTGCGGGACTGTATGCGGCAAATGGGAACAAAAGAGAAGACGCGGTAAAGATTTCCATCGGTTTTCTGCTGGGAGATTTCTGGGCGGTGCTGGCACTGAAGATTATGGATACTTTGAAATTAAATGAGAATCTGGAACTTTTTGGAACCTTATTTGTACTTGGCGGTCTGGCAGTATTGATCTCTGCACTGATTCCCGGATTTATTTACTGTCCTGCTTGGCTTTGCGGATGGGCGGTAGGACTTACGCTCCTGTCACCGGCGGGATATGGGAATATCGGTACAGTACCGGTTCAGATCGGAGCTGCAATGCTCGCCGGAGTCTGGTATGTGGGAGTATTTGTAGACATCGTACAGAAAAAAGTACTGAAACTTTTAGCCGAAAGAAAATAGAAGAAAAAAATATAAGAAAATACAGGAAAGGAAAACGATCATGAAAAAAGTAGGTGTGAGCAGAGAAGAAAAGGAGTTGTCTTATTACAGATTCTTTGAACAGGATCTGGCAGAAATTCCGCAGGAAAAACTGGAAATTTTAAAGCAGGGATCTTCACAGATCAAGGAGGTACCTTTTGAAGAAAAGAATCTGTATCTGGCAGGAAAGGATAAGGAATTCTGTCAGATCGGTTACGGAATCATGGATGATGGAACCGGTTTTGTTTGCAACACTACATATATGCCGGGAGTAACAACAGAAATGCTTGACTGGTGGTTTCCATGGCACAGTGTGGGTTCTGATCTCCGCTATAAGATCTGGGATCCGGAGGAGCATTATTTTGCAAGAGCAGACCGTGTAGATTATGTATGCGATCCTGAAGTGCCGATGAACCGGAAAACCTGGGGCATCAGCCACTATATTATGGAAGATGTGGGAACGGGACCGGAATTTCTCAAACTGAATTTCAAGAGACCGGCAGATTTTGGATATGACGAAAAGATCATTGGAACAGACGAATGCAGCTCTATGGTATGTGCAATCGGTGAAAGCAGCTGTGCGGCAGCGATGACCCACAAATGGTATCCGTATAAAGACGGTGTAATGTTCTGT
This sequence comes from Holdemanella biformis, assembly GCA_963605995.1. GTDB lineage: Bacteria > Bacillota > Clostridia > Lachnospirales > Lachnospiraceae > Blautia_A. The sequence goes on from CAVCYJ010000145.1 coordinate 2,604, forward strand.
TCCAGATTCTGGATTGGAATGGGTGTGGTAGATGGAAAAATCGTAAAAACACTTCCGGAAGGAGTTTCCATTCCTGAAATCGTGCCAAAGGGATTGTATGCACATAATATCAAAGAATTTTCCAACCTGGCAGCGATCCTGCCGGAGGTTTATCAGGAAAATAAAGGAGAACTGTAACAAAGGAGGAGAAAAAGCTATGATTTCATTAACGATTGATGGAAAGAAGATTCAGACTGCAAATGGAACTTCTGTACTGGAAGCTGCTCTGCAGAATGATATCTATATTCCACATATCTGCCATCATCCGGTTCTGGCAGATATTTCAGCCTGTAAACTCTGTTATGTACAGGTGGAAGGGCAGGAGCATCCTGTTACATCCTGCTCTCTGAAAGCGGAGGAAGGGATGGTTATCTCAACAACAGGTGAAAAGATCACACATCTCCGCAATCTGGCAATGGAGCTGATCCTTGCAGCGCACCCGGAAGACTGTTCCACCTGTCCGAAATACGGAAACTGTGAATTGCAGAATCTGATCCAGTATATGGGAGTATCTGCAACAAGAATGCGTGCAAGAGTAAAAGGTTTCGCCTGTGAAACAAAGAATCCGCTGTATGACCATGATATGAACCGCTGTATCACCTGCGGCCGCTGTGTACGTGCCTGCAATGAGCTTCGCGGAGTGGGCGTTCTTCAGTATAAGAAAAAAGATATGGAGAACTACATCGGAACTTTGCATGATCGTTTATTAAAGGATGAAGACTGCAGATTCTGCGGAGCCTGTGCAGAGGTCTGTCCGACAGGAACAATCCGTGACAAGCTGAACTATTCAGCAGTGGAAAGACAGGAAAAACTGGTTCCGTGCAGAGCAACCTGTCCTGCAAATACAGATGTACCCAGTTATATCCGATTTGTAAAAGAAGGAAAATATGAAGAGGCAGCAGCCGTCATCCGTGAGAAGCTTCCATTTCCGAAGTGCCTCGGTCATGTCTGTTCTCATGTATGTGAAAGCCAGTGCAGAAGAAAAGAAGTAAACGAAGCTGTTTCCATTCGCAATATCAAGCGCTATGCAATGGAACATGATACAGGAAAATACTGGAAACACAGCGGAAAACAGCTTTCTGATACCGGGAAAAAGGTATGTATCGTGGGAGCGGGGCCGGCAGGTATGACTGCAGCCTATTATCTGAGAAAACAGGGGCATACAGTCAATGTAAAGGAAGCACTTCCGAAAGCAGGTGGTATGCTCCAGTATGGAATCCCATCCTACCGTATGCCAAGAGAAATCGTAGATGAAGAAGTAGATTTCATGCTTCAGACAGGGATCACTCTTGAGACAGACGCAAGAGTTGAGAATGTGATGGAACTGAAGAAAGAATATGATGCAGTGCTGGTTGCTATTGGAAATCATACAGGCACACTTCTTCCGATGGAAGGAAATGACGCATCCGGAATCCTGCTGAATATTGATTTCCTGAGAAATGCCTCTATGGGAAATGATACCGGAATGGGTAAAAAAGTAATCGTGCTGGGCGGTGGAAATGTGGCCTTTGACTGTGCGAGAACAGCCCGGAGACTTGGAGCAGAAGAGGTTCACGTAGCGTGTCTGGAAGCGCGTGATAAGATGACTTCTGATGATGAAGAAATCGAGCAGGCGAAAGAAGAAGGAATCCAGGTTCATCCGGCACAGACTTTTGAACGTATCCTGAAAACAGAAAATAATGCAGTTGCAGGTGTGGGATTTTCTGACATTGCATCCTTTACTTTTGATGAAAACCGCCGTGCGATCATTGAAAAAGTGGAAGGCTCTTATCATGAAATTCCGGCAGACACGGTTATTTTTGCTGTAGGACAAAAGTGTGGTCTGGATCCGGAAGCGGGTCTGGCAAGAGGAAGAGCCAACTCCATTGCAGCAGATCCGAAAACCCTTGCTACAGATGTAGATGGGATTTTTGCCTGCGGAGATGTTACATACGGAACCAAATCAGTAGTCCTTGCAGTCGCAGACGGAAGAAAGGCGGCAGAATCCATTGATAAATATCTTGGTGGAGACGGAGATATTTCAGAGGTGCTGGCACCGGCAGAGGAGCATGAGCCGCTGATCGGAAAGGCGGAAGGCTTTGGCTGTGAAAAACGCAGACAGCCGGAAATTTTATCTGTGGAAAAACGTAAGGATAATTTCCAGATGGTGGATTACGGAATCTGTGATGCAGACATCTGCAAAGAGGCTTCCAGATGTCTGCAGTGTGATCTGAGAATGGATATCACAAAGAGTAAAATCTGGAGTGAGTACGGAAAGGAGGCAGACACATGCTGTTAGAAAATGCAAAAACAGACAGGGTTATAAAAGAGATCAGAGAGAAAGACGGACAGATACTGGCCGGATTTCTGGGAAATCTGACAGAAAATGTGACCGGTGAAAGGGTTATTGACCTCGTAAAAAGATCAGCGGAGCATGTGGTGGTCGCACTTGCGAATGCCGATGCAGATCAGATGCTTGCGGTTTTATATGAGAAGAATGCTCATGAAGTTCTGGCAGGTGCAATGGCAGCAGCAAAAATCGCAGGAGCGGATTCCTGGATTATCATTTTACCCGAAAACGGAAATTCCGGATCAATAGAAAAAGCAGCACAGAAACTGGGGATTTCTGACCGGACAGAGGTCAGATATGGTTCCTGCATAAAAACTGCCTATAAGAATGATATCATTCTTAATCCTCTAACCTGTGTGAAAATTACGGCGCTTCTCGCAGGTGATGACGCGGATTTCTGCCTGATATCTGTTGACGGAAAATCTCCGGTTAAGGTGGCATATGGAATGCAGATTCGTGAGCTGGTTTCTCCGTCAAAGGGACTCAGGATTGGGAATCATCTGTACGGTCTTTCTGTACTGGAGCAGAAAATCGGAACAGAAATCCCGGAAGAAAACGGAGTGCTGGAATCTGTATCGGACACACAGTGTGCCGTAAATCTCGTTCAGAGAATGGTTCACCGTATGCGTGAGAAAAGCTGCGGAAGATGCGTATTCTGCAGAGAAGGACTGGTCCAGATTGACAGTGCACTTATTGACATGATAAGCGGAAAAGGAAAGGCAACGGATCTTTCCCTGATGGAAGAAATCGCAGAAGTCATGGAAACAGAGAGCAACTGCAGTCTGGGACAGACAGGAGCCTGCGGAGTAAAGGCTCTGATATCAGAGTTTGAGAATGAGGCAAAAGAACATCTTTCCGGAAAATGTTCTGTCAAAGAGTGTGCCGGACTGGTTCATTATTATATTGATCCAAAGCTGTGCAAGGGTGAGGGAGCCTGTGCAGATATCTGTCCGAAACACGCAATAGCGGGTGGAAAGGGTTATATATCCGTGATTGATGAATATGAGTGCGTGAAATGTGGGAAATGTGCCGATGCCTGCGTACATGGTGCAGTGAAGTCAGTGAGCGGACGACTTCCGAAGCTTCCTGATGAGCCGGTTGCCATTGGTGGAGCGAAGAAATCAGAGACAGAAACGGTGCGCAGGGAACGGAAACGGGTAAGACCATCCGCAAGGCTTTTTACAAAGAAAGTAAGCGGGGCATCCGCAGGAAAAGACATTGCAGCAGAAGCAAAAATTACAGTAAAGGGGAATTTACCAATGAGAGAAATGAATGCAGATGTAATCATTGTTGCAGCAGGTCCGGCAGGTCTGGCAGCGGCAGTAACAGCCGGAGAGAACAATCTTTCCTGTATTGTGATCGAGAAATCCAATACAACCGGCGGTGCGGCAAATATGGGAATGGGCCCGCTTGGAATTGATACAAAGGTACAGAGAAGACAGTTCAATCAGATCACAGTAGAAAAAGCACTGGATATGCATATGGATTATACGCACTGGAGAGTTGATGCAGATCTGGTATCCGCTTATTTTGCAAAATCAGCAGATACCATCGAATGGCTGGAAGATATGGGTGTGGAATTTGCAGGTGCATTTAAATATTTTGCAGAATCAGAAGCAAGCTGGCATATTGTAAAACCGGAAAACGGTGTGATCGGACCGAGAGCAGCCGGCGGAATGGTAAAGGCTCTGACAAACCGTGCAAAAGATCTGGGTGCGCAGTTTGAAATGGAGACAACCGTAACAGAACTGATCAAAGAGGACGGGAAAATCTGCGGCGTTATGGCGGTGGATAAAGAAGGCCAGCAGATCAAAGCCACAGGAAAAGCTGTTATTGTGGCAACCGGCGGATTTGGAAATAACAAAGAGATGCTGGAAAAAGAATTCAATCTTCATCTTGGAGAAGACTATTACCCATTTATGATTCCGGGAATCACCGGTGATGGACTGAATATGATGTGGAAAGCCGGCGCAATGAAATACGGTGCGGGAATCGAAGCAATCTATCAGCTTCCGGACAACCTCAACTGGTTCCTGCTGGATGCAGTCCTGCGTCAGCCGAACCTCCTGATCAATCAGCTTGGAGAACGTTTCATGAACGAGGATCGTATGGGAAATACAACCTTTACAGGAAATGCCCTTGCACTTCAGCCCGGAAATTACGGCTATTGCATCATGGATGGCAATATTCTGAAGCATTATAAGAAAAACGGCCCGGATATCGAAGATATCGTACATCCGGCAGAAGCCTTCAATGCGTTTGAACAGCAGGCAGCAGTTGCTGTTGAACAGGGATATGAAGCATATGTTGAGGCAGAAACCATCGAAGAACTGGCAGAAAAACTGCAGATTGATGAAGAAGTGCTTAAGAATACGATTGAGACCTATAATGAAATGTGCGATATGCATTGTGATACACAGTTTAATAAAAATCCGAAATTCCTCCACAAGATTACTGGAAAAGGAAAATATCTGGTTGGTAAATTTTATCTCGGGGCATACGGAACAATCGGCGGAATCCGTATCAACAAGTATTGTGAAGTACTGGATGATGACTATATGCCAATTCCGGGACTTTATTCCGCAGGATCTGATGCCAACACAATTTATGGCGACAGCTACAACTTCACACTTCCGGGAAATACAATGGGATTTGCGGTAAATTCCGGACGTATGGCAGGAGAATCTGTGGCAGAGTATATCAGAGAAGAGCTTTAACGAATCAAGTAAGTCCCCTGCTTCAATTGCGAAAAGCAATAAGCAGTGGGTGGGGACTTGCTTGTATCAGG
>CAVCYJ010000146.1:0-7748 GCA_963605995.1 Holdemanella biformis
CAGACAGGTCGGTGTTACCAGTGCCATCCATTTTTCTATAAAACTGTTAAATCTTCTCAGCATATCAAATTCAGCCCCGAAAATCTGCTATAAGACTTTTGAAAGAAAATCTCTGAGCCTCTGATTTTTCGGATTTCCGAAAAATTCCTCCGGTGCGTTCTCTTCCTGAATCTTACCGTCATCAATAAACAGAACCCTGGTCGCCACTTCTCTGGCAAATCCCATCTCATGGGTAACCACAACCATAGTCATACCTGACTGTGCCAGTTCCTTCATCAGTTCCAGAACCTCTCCTACCATCTCAGGGTCAAGTGCGGAAGTAGGCTCATCAAAAAGCATTACCTCCGGATTCATAGCCAGAGCACGTGCAATAGCTATACGCTGTTTCTGTCCGCCGGAAAGCATATTCGGATATGAATCCGCTTTTTCCGGAAGGCCAACACGCGCCAGAAGCTCATCCGCTGTTTTTGATGCCTCATCTCTGGTCATCAGCTTCAGTTCCACAGGTGCCAGCATGATATTCTCTTTCACCGTCTTATGAGGAAAAAGATTAAACTGCTGAAATACCATTCCGATTTTCTGACGATGTCTGTTAATGTCAACCTTCGGATCTGTAATATCTGTTCCCTCGAACAGTATCTGTCCACCTGTAGGAACCTCCAGAAGATTCAGGGATCTCAGGAAAGTAGATTTACCTGAACCCGACGGACCGATGATCGCCACTACCTCTCCCTGACAGATATCTGTTGTAATTCCATCCAGAACCTGATTCGTACCAAAAGCTTTCTTAAGATTCTTTACCTGGATCAGTACTTTTTTATCGCTCACGGGTTCTCAGTCTCCTTTCCAGTCTATTCATAATCCTTGTAAGGATTAAAACAATCACAAGATAGATCGCTGCTGCTGCCATTAACGGCCAGAATGCATTGTAGGTACGACTCTGGATCAGCATAGCTCCTTTTGTCAGATCCATCATGCCAATGTAACCGATAATAGATGTTTCCTTGATCAGCACGATAAATTCATTTAACAGTGCCGGAAGCACATTCTTAAATGCCTGAGGGATAATGATCAGCCGCATAGTCTGATTGAAATTCAGCCCCAGACTACGTCCGGCCTCCATCTGTCCCCGGTCAATAGACATAATGCCTGAACGTACGATCTCAGCTACATAAGCACCGGAATTGATACCGAAGGCAAGACCGCCCACAATGATCTTGTTAATACTTACTGAACCAAAGATTACAAAATTCATGATCAGCAGCTGGATCATAGTCGGTGTTCCACGGATAACGGTAAGGTACACTCTGCAGATCGCATTCGGAATCTTAAGTACTCCTGATTTATCATGTGCAGAACGGATGATCGCCACCAGAAATCCGATGATCAGACCCACGACAACTGCAAATAATGTAATAATGAGAGTTGTTTTCAAACCACTCAGAAGCCACAGATAACGGTCATCTTTAATAAAGTTAAGATAAAAATCTTCTTGTATACTCGCTAATATCATAGGATTATTCATAAAAACCTCTGTCCCGTAAAGAGAGCTGTTGGCAGACCGTCAACAGCTCCGTTTGTTGTTCTGTTATAATGTTCCGGGATTCTGGCATATTCATGCCAAAATGTCCCGCAAAATAGCAGACTGCTGAATAGTTACTATTTCTTTACAATAATAACCTGACTTGCATTTGCATAAGTATCTGTAAAATCAACACTTGACTTACGATCCTCTGTTACAGTCATACCAGCAGCGCCGAAATCAGCCTTACCGGACTGTACAGCCGGAAGGATAGAGTCGAATTCCATATCTTCGATCTTCAGTTCATATCCAAGTTTGTCGCAGATTGCCTGAGCAATGTCCGCATCAATACCTACGATATCATCACCTTCATGATATTCGTATGGCTCGAACTCAGCATTGGTAGCCATTACCAGAGTTCCGTTGGAACGGTCGACATCATCCGGAGATTCGTATGGAGTCTTGCCGGTATTCTCACCGATATAGTTATCCATGATACTGTCAATTGTTCCATCCTCTTTCAGTTCCTTCAGTGCTCCGTTGATCTTATCAAGAAGGTCATCGTTGCCTTTCTTTAAGCAGATTGCATACTCCTCTTCCTCGAATGGCTCATCAAGGATCTTAAGGTCATCATTGTTCTCAACAAACTTCTCAGCCGGCTGTGAATCAATGATCACACAGTCAACCTGATCGGCTTTTAAGGCCTGAACTGCTTCACTTCCCTTATTGTAGCGTTCCACAGTAGAACCGTCCTTCTCATACTCAGATGCATCAAGGTCACCTGTTGTACCAAGCTGAACACCGATCGTTGCTCCGGCAAGGTCTTCCTTAGATTCAACCTTCTGAGCTGCTGATACGCTTCCTGCCATGGAAAATACCATGACCGTGCTGAGTGCAAGGGCTGCAAATCTTCTCTGATTTCTCATCTTTTTTCCTCCTCGCATCCGAAAGTATAGTCAACACCGCCGTTCCATTCAATATCCGGGACGACAGCGTATAATTATGCGTTTCGGTTGTATATTTTTTGTTATTAATTTTAACATACTTTCTATAAAATGCAAGGTAAAACTTGAATGACAGATATGATTTCCATATAATATATAATAATATCCAGTATCGATTCAGAGCCTGCGAAATTTCCGGTATGTACCAGCACACCTGTGTCAACGGAATTCTGACTTCCTGAATCACTGCTTTATTTTTTAATTTTCAGATCAAGGAGGATTTGCTGATGAAATTCACTAAAATGCACGGCATTGGAAATGATTATGTATATGTAAACTGTTTTGAAGAGACTGTAGAAAATCCGGCTGCAGTTGCCAGATATGTCAGCGACCGGCATTTCGGAATCGGTTCAGATGGACTGATCCTGATCAAGCCGTCCGATTCCGCCGACTGTGAAATGGATATGTATAATCTGGATGGTTCTCAGGGTGCCATGTGCGGAAACGGGATCCGCTGTGTTGCCAAATATGCTTACGATCACGGTATCGTAAATAAGGAACATATGTCTGTTGCTACCAGAAGTGGGATTAAATATCTGGATCTCACAATAAAAGACGGTAAGGTTTCTCAGGTAAAAGTAAATATGGGATCTCCGATCCTGACAGCCAGACAGATTCCGGTAGTTTCCGAGAAGGAAGAGGTCATCAACGAACCGCTCCGGGTCAACGGTGAAAATTATCATATCACTGCAGTTTCCATGGGAAATCCACATGCTATTGTATATATGTCGGATATCGACAGTCTGGAAATTGAGAAAATCGGTCCTTTCTTTGAAAATCACATGGCTTTTCCAGACCGTGTGAATACAGAATTTGTAGAGGTAATTGATGACCATACTCTGAAAATGCGCGTATGGGAACGTGGCTCAGGTGAAACTCTTGCCTGCGGCACCGGTGCATGTGCTGTTACCGTTGCATCTGTGCTCAACGGTTATGTAGATGATGAGAAACCGGTCACAGTGAAGCTCCTGGGCGGAGATCTGCAGATTTTTTGGAACAGACAGGAGAACCTTGTTTATATGACCGGTCCGGCCTCAACTGTCTTTGAAGGTGAGATAGATATCAGTTTTCTGAAGTAACCTGACAGATAAACAGCTATTATCAGCTGTTTATCCACATTCACACTGCAAACTGCAGTATTCTTTCCACAATAAATACCGCAGCACAGGCAAATAATGCAACCGTGAGAAGACTCTTCTCCCTGTACGCTGCGATCAGAGCTGCCGCGAACCCGACTGCTGCGGAGATCACACTCTCTGTAGCAGACAGGATTGCTGGAAAGGTCATAGCCGCCAGACAGGCATAAGGCACATAATACAGAAACGACCGGATAAAAGGACTGGTAATCTCTTTTCTGGAAAGTGCCAGCGGAAGCATACGGATCAGATAAGTTACTGCCGCCATCACCAGTATGTACAGGTAAATATTATGATTCATAGGTTCTCTCCTTCTTTTTCTCTTCTTCCACAGGGCACAGATATGCTGCCATTCCTGCTACTATCAGTGTAGTGATAATGATCACAAATCCCGAAGAAATCTCAGACAGCAACGGAATGACCTTAAACAGAGTGCTGAGCAGCATCGCAGCAGCAACGACTGCCAGTACCGCCTTATTATGCTTGGCCGGCGGGATGATGATTGCAAGGAACATTCCATAAATCGCCACTCCCAGCGCACTCATCATAAAATCAGGAAGGATATTGCCTGAGACTGCCCCCGCCAGAGTTCCCAGTACCCACCCCGGAATCGCCACACACATGGCTCCATAATTATAAAAAGCACTTACCTTTCCCGGTTGGCTGGCACTGACCCCGAATATCTCATCCGTAACCCCGAATGCCGCAATATAACGGTGCACTGCTGACTCATCTCTCCTGAATTTCTGTGCCAGGGAAAAGGACATCAGACAGTATCGCAGATTAATGATCAGCTGCGTCAGTGCCATTTCCCAGTATGACCCTCCGGCCACCATAATATCAAGCCCTGCAAACTGGCCTGCTGATGTTACATTTGTCAGCGAAATCAGTACTGCCTGCCAGATGCTCAGCCCGTTCGCAACCGCCATCATGCCAAATGTAAATGATACTGCAAAATATCCCAGTCCTATCGGCACACCGTCTTTCATCCCTTTTCTGAAGCTTTCACCCCTCACACTTCTTTCCTCCCTGTCGTATTCTTATATATCCTCAAAACTATAACCCGGAGGACGCATTCACGACCTCCGGGTTTCAATCAGGAAGCACTGATTTTCTTTAGCACATATGCATATATTCTCTTATATGTTCTCATCGAATAATGAACACCATCATCTGTAGAACCTCTGAATTCGCACTTTGTGGTATATCCGCAGCGCATCAGATACGAGTAGCTGTTAATCCAGGTGAAATCGTCATTCAGCTTCTGCTTCAGCCTGTTATTAAATCCACGGATCTCAGATTCCTTTCTCGTAGTCTTCATTGCAGTATTACATGGATTGACAGACATATAAAAAAGTTCGCAGTTTCCGTTTTTCAATATCTGTGACAACCTGTTCATATACGAAGCATATTCCGACGAAACAGAATCATAGCTGATACTTCCGCCATTTTTGTGGATCAGATCATTCACTCCCAGATTAAAAATGACCGCTGTCGGTTTTGTGCTGCTGACCTGCCTGTTTATTTCTTCAAGCAGAAGTCTCTCTCCTTCTTTTTTCATCCAGGCAAGACCTTCCCCACTCTTGCACACAAATCCTACTTTATCAAAAGTACTGTTTCCGCACTGTCTGTGCAATGTACTCCTGAGCATTGCTGTACGGGAATCTCCAACAAAGATAATCCGACCATATTTTTCCACATTCCCGGCAAGATTTCCCGCATAAATATCCGGTTCCTGACTCCAGCTGTATTTCACAGGATAAAGATGTATATTTCCTGTCACCTTCAGTTTTTCGTATGCCTGATACATGGGATTACAGTTCTGTTTCCTGATCGTTGACCATCCCAGAAAAGTATATCCCTTCCCGTTTACATCAGCAGGAAGTATAATATAGCTGCCGGATGCAACTTTTTTCTTCACTGTTCCTCCTGATGTCTCTATTGTAACCGTTTTCTTTACCGTCTTCTTTGCCGCCGTTTTATTTTCTGAATTTACAGCCGCCCATGTTGTTGATGCAAGCGTTACCATCATCAGGATGCATATCAGAACTATGAATATTCCTTTACCTTTCCGCATGTTTTTCTCCTGTTCTCTCTATACACTTTTCATCCATAATCACATCATTCTTTCACAGTTTATATCATTCAGCAGAAACAGTCAACTGTCTGAAAGTGGAATATTACATAAAACAGAGTGCAGATTACTGTTCACTCCGTTCTCAGTAACGAGAGCACATCAACTATGACTTTTTATTCCGGCAATGTCCACATACTCCGTATAAAATAGAATTTCTGCACTGCAGCGTAAATCCGTGACTTTCCTCAATGTGATGAGAAATCTCCTCCATAAAGTGACATTCCAGATGTATGATCCTGCCACATTCTACGCATTTCAGATGCAGATGCTGTTCGCATCCACGCCCGGGTTCCACATACTGGTAAGCTGCCTGACATCCCTTCTCAGCTACATATTTGATGACTGTTCCATCCTTTGCCAGCTTATCCAGATACCGGTAGATTGTTGTAATATTTACCTCGCTGTCATGAGCTTTCAGATATTCATCTACATCAGCTGCTGTCACTGTATGATCGTTGCTGTTTTTAAGATATTCAAGTATCTTTCTGCGGCTTGCTGTCGCATAATTGCTTCCCGCCATAATTCCTCCTGAATAATAAACAAAATATCTGTCGTTACTTTTCGCACTTGAAGCAGGGGACTTACCTGATTCGAATCAAGCGGATATTCGCAATCCGCTTCGCTACTTACCTGATTCGGTTAAAATACAATTCCTGACAGTTCTATAATGATTCCCCATAATACTCCAAGTCCATACAAAGTGCCGATAATCTTCAGATTCTGTGTGGTATCATGATTCAGACGACACAGGATCAGCAGTCCCACTCCTGCATTTACCAGCAGTCCTGCCATCATAGCTCCCGCACCAATAATATGTTCCAGATATAACTGGGTGATCACTACTGAAGAAGCGCAATTCGGAATCAGTCCCACAAGGGCTGCGATCAGTTCACCAACCACCGGTGCCCCTGTAAAAAGACCTGCAAGCGTCTCTTCTCCAACTAAGCCAATAATAATATTTAAAGCCAGAGAGATCAGAAAAATATACAGAAACACATGCAGAGTATGAGCTGCCGCAGATGAAATCAGTCCATGTTCGCAGTTGCAGTGCTCCTCCTCACAGATTTCATGGATATCCATTTCTTTTTCCTTTTTCTTCAGAATATGTGTATAGATATATTCCATTACAAGACCGGAAAGAATTCCAATCCCCGCTTTGCAGGCCAGTATTCTGATGATGGTAGCTGCCGGTACCGCATTCGAAATCATAATAGGAAGCATTTCATCAGAGGTAGACAGATATACTGCGATCAGGGTTCCTGCAGTGATCACATGCCCCGAAAAAAGACTGGTTGCTGCTGCCGAAAATCCACACTGCGGAATCACCCCAAGCAGCCCTCCCCACACAGGACCAAGCTTACCTGCCGTGCGTATCCGATTTCTCGCCGCAGACCCGGTTTTATGTTCCAGCCACTCCATAAATAAGTAAGTAAGAAAAAGAAACGGCAGCAGTTTAACACTGTCTGAGACTGAATCCATAATAATTTCTGACATATATTCCTCCCCGTATTTCCCTGTAAATAACTTATCAGCACTTTATAAATGCCATCCGTTTACATTTACAACCTGTTTGCATTTGCAACTTATTTGCATTTTTGTATTATATCGTATTCTGCCAGATTGTCAAGCCCCGTTTCCGTACAAAACAAAAAAGACCATTTTCCGAAGTAATTGGAGGAAACTCCGGAAAATGGTTTTTTTGTTTTTCAGAAATTATTCAGCTACTGCCTTGAATGCTTCATCAAGGTCCTGAATGATATCGTCAATATTCTCAGTACCGATTGAAAGACGGATTGTATTTGGTTTGATACCCTGATCAAGAAGTTCCTCTTCTGTGCACTGGCTGTGTGTTGTTGTAGCCGGATGGATAACAAGTGATTTAACATCAGCTACATTGGCAAGCAGTGAGAACAGTTCAAGGTTATCGATGAAGTCTTTTGCTTTCTGTG
>CAVCYJ010000147.1:0-7694 GCA_963605995.1 Holdemanella biformis
ACCTCCTAAATTTCATTTGTAATTTCAAGGCGCTTATGGTATCATGTCGGTAGATACTTCACCAGTATTGATATTGACTATCTGATACTCATGAACAACATCACTAACATAAGTGTCCGCCAGTTCACTGCTATTGAATTGGCGGGCTTTTTTCTGTTTATAGCGGTTTGCGTCATGAATATCATTATCATTCAACTGGCAAAGTGCTTCAACACAATCCTGCACCACATCATCATTGTTAATTCCTCTGGTGTAGATCCCCAGAGTTACGGCAGCATTGATCACACGCTTTTTCATCATGTCACTGTTAAGTCTTCGGCAGTACTGCCGGATCAGTTTCACATCTTTCGATCTTACATTCACATCAATCATCTTACAGCTCCGGAGCGCTGTCCAGAAAGCGCACAGATCACGGCGGGATTTATTGGAATCACCATCAGGTCTGACCAGACGGAACACATAATATGTAAGATAATCGGCTATGATCTTCCTGTTGTCGAGATAATCATAGATACGCTGGGAAGTTTCCTTTGCACTGTTATCCCGGAACGGTACCAGTTCATAAGTCTTTGTATGTTTCCGCATTGTCTGGTATTCCACGTTCATGATCAAGTTGATCTTCGATGTCAGAGCATCTGCAACACTATGTAGCATATCCGGGGACATGGTAGATCTGCCTTCGACTATATCCAAACAACGTTTTCTGGATTCTTCATCGGATCCATATTCGGAATAAAATTTCAATCTGGCAGTATCCAGATATTGCCATGAATGTTTCTTATAACATTCCTCATAACAATACAGGTCATAACGGTTTATCAGACCATTGAACAGCCACACCTTAAAAAACCATGGCTTGTAATTTTTCTCAATAACTTCTTTGCTTTTCAGATAGATACGAATAAAAATCTTATCTGAACGCTTACCCATTGACACATAATCAATCTCATATCCTTCTGATCCGGATTTTGCGGTATGGATCAGAGCATCCTTGAAGCGGTCAACCCTCATTTTGTAGAAGTTATCGGGTGAAAAGAATCTTTCCGGATTACTTAAGTAGTTGCTATGCCAGCAATAGTCAATCCTGTTTTCCTGACAGTAAGCAATGTGAAGTCCGAAATGATCACAGATCAGTTTCACATACTCATAAGAACGTTCAAAGGCTTCATGAACTCCGTACATCCAGAGCATATAAGAACGGAGCTGTACAACGATCTCAGACGTAACTGAGAAACCACCATCAGAACTATGAGGAACAACAGGAGCAATAAATATATCAAACCACTCCGGGCATTCAAGGCGGATACTGAAAAAACCAGCAAAAGAGCCAGAACACAGATTAAGGCTACGGTCAAACCCAGGGAAGAAGATCTGTACAAGTTGTCCATACCGGGAGTCAAGGATTGTTTTCTTCTGCTCAAAGAACTTACGAAGCTGTAAAACGGAACCGTCAATTGAATCATTTGTAAAATCCTCCACTAATTTCACGGAATAATAAAAGGTATCAATGTTATGCAGGAACTTTTTTTGTTTGAAATCAAACCAGTATTTTCGGTTTTTATCATCTAATTCCTGATATATTTTGGTATGTTGAATTTCTCTTTTTTGTATCAATTTTACACCTCACTTTACTTTACTAAAGTTTTTCGGGAGAATACGGTTTCCCGAAATTTTAAAATTACCATTTTTGTCAGTATTTTCAAGGGTTTAGACGTATTTTTGTATGTATTTTCAGACCACGTATTACAGGCCCGTGGCAGGGGGCAGTAACGGAACCCCGGCAGTGCTGCCGCGCGGTCAGATGGGTCCCCCTAACCCCCATCTTCCCACACAGCAGAGCCGACGGGGTTTCTGGTCAGCCGTCTGCACTGGGACTGTCCAACATTTCCTGAAATATATCTCAAAATTCCTGCAGTCAGGTCTCTGATCCGGAGAAAAATGAGATACATCAATCGGGGGAATCCAGCATCAGATAAGTATCATACAGGGAATAATATTTCCGTTTACATTTGAAAAACTCACTGCTTACCTTTTCTTTCATGGGGTACCAGACCTTTACACTAACAAAAAGCTTCGGGGACAGCATGACCGCACAGAGGAAAGCACCTCGCAAACCAAAGTTTGAAACCTTACGGTGAATATATTCATACTCGATCAGGCTCCGGATCTGGCGGTCGATCATCCGGTCAAACTGCGCAACCAGAATAATATCATACCCATAATGTCTATGCAGCGTAAAAAATGACAGCCACTTATCCCGGCCGGACTTGCTCCAGTCCCTGGCATTGAACATCAACTGACATTCATCTATGACCAGGAGCAGGGAGCCCTCTTTTACATTCCTGTTCTGAAAGTGCTTCTGGGAGAACTCGATCAGGAACTCCGGAGTTATCTCAAGGTTGCTTTTGTAACAGAACAGGTCACGCTTTTTCGGAGGAATACGGTTTAAATTGATCGGAAAATTACATACAGTTGGACGACCGGCACGAAGCAGATGATATAATCTTTCTGCTACGTGCAGGCTCTTCCCGGATCCGGGAGTCCCGGAGTACAAAAAAATCATCAGATCACCTCTATTCAATCAATTTGATCCAGCGGGCTACAACACTATAAAGATAAAAGAGTGCAATAGCCGCAAGCCATGCCTCACCGATCTTGATACAAGTACCAACCGGGATAAAGTAGTTAAGATATCCGAGATAAGGCAGCTGCGTGAGGGAGTCGATCGCATCCGCAAAGGGAGAAAGCGGAAGCAAAGACAGGATCACGGAAAGCAGCTTGTCCAACATTTGTTTCATCCAAGTAATTAACATAAAATCACCCCTTAATCATCTGCTGGCGGGTTATCAGTAATAGCCCAATGATAAAGAATACTATCTGAAAGATCCGGAAGATCTTGATCACAGGTTCATAATCAGACATATCAAGTTTAAATGTGTGATGGTAATCAACAACCTTTTTACCAGTCCACGGGTTCTCAAGTTCCAGATCAAAAGGGATCTCAAACACCGGAGCTTCCGGATCTGCTTCAAAAGCCCGTATCAAATAGATCAGATCGAACGGGATACAGAAGGGAAAAACAAGCCGGAGATCAGTCTTGTAATCATTCGGGTCAACATCTGTATCAGTGTCCGTATCAGTATCCGTACCATCCGGATTGTCAGGAGTACCCGAAGGATTAGGCGAGCCGGATATTTCCGGGGCTACTGCTGGCGTTGTTGTTGGATCTGGATTCGGATCAGGGTTAGGAGCTGTTGTTGGATTCGGATCAGGATCAGGCGCAGTCGTTGGCTGCGGATCTGTTGACGGATTTGTATAATGATCCTTCAACCAGTCCAGGATAATAGAAGGACGGTCATCATCACTCGCATCATTTCCCTTTTTCTGCAGGTCTTTTAAATCATCCAATGACGGAATCTTAATTGCAGGGGCAGGAGCTGTATCTGGAAGAGAGGGAGATTTATTGTTATCATAGTCATTTTTTAAATCAGGATTTACCCAAATACCTGTCTTACCCATAGGTTTAACTTCTGGTTCATACCTTTCTCCATCAAGAGTATATGGAACATACATATGATAAGAGTCTTTTACAGAATCCCATAATGATTTACTAACACTTCCCAAAGATGGTAACGATGTATTATTATCACTGCATAGAAGTTCTCTATAATTGTCACCAATACAATATATTTGATATATTCCGATGCGATCGTATGACTTACCAGAAGGTGTACTAAATCTATGTAAAATATTATCTTCATCTTGCATGACAATACACTTCATTTCAGAAATAGGATTAGATGGTAATGAATACCCCCAAACTTTAATATTATATACTCCTTTAGTATTAGCGTTAATAGCAGTAACTTCTTGATATCCAATACAATCAGAATAGGAAAATTTATTATCATCAGAAGCTGTTTCTCTTTCCGTTTCCATAATACTTTCCCACCAATTGCTAACAGCTTGTTTTAAACACCAAAACGTTCCTACTTCTAAAGGAATAAAGCCATTATGCTTAGACATATTCTTTAAAGTTTCCCAGTTCGGCGGTGTAATAGAGTCCGGATCTACTGGAGCTACAGTTACAGGCGGAGATGGATCTGGTTTATCTGGTGATGTTTCCGGTGTTGGTGTAGGGGATAAGCTTTTTTCATACATTTCTTTCCATTTAGCGGAAGCATTGCTATATAACTTATTAATAGTCTTATCCAATTCATCAATCTGATCCTGCGCCGCTGGGCTGTCAAGTGAATCCCCCCAATCGTAATCATCCCAATCAATATGTTTTCCAATATCCTTTTCAATATCAACCTGTCTTGGTTTCAGCAGTTCTTTTACACTGACTGCAATACCAGCACTTGCAAATACTGCAGATAACCACTCCAATGTTTCACTGGCAGCCAGAGCTCCGGCGCTGAACTCTGCGGCTGGTACTGTTGTATATGATCCGATCAGTCTCGTTACCAGAATGATCACAGCCAGCATCACAGCCACAAATCTTTTCTTTATCCTTTTCAAGTTTCCCCCTTTCCTGTATCTCATTTTTATCCGCAGTACGCTCTGATCAGAGCGGGAAGTCTGCTTTTTTGAGATACATTTCCATAAAAAAAGTGAGGAAGGTGTCTCCCTCCCTCACCTTACGCCAGTAAGTAATCCGTTCTAAAAGCCGGTCAGGCTTTGTTTGCAACTTTCTTAAATGCTTTGATACCAAATCCTACAAGCAGGAGGGCACCCATTACAGGAAGTGCGATCGGCAGGATCTTAGTTACAAGTGATGTCATGGAATTGCCGACACTGGTAAAGGATGTTGTAAGTGCTGTCTCAACAGATGAAAGACTAGTATCTCCATCAGCAGCAAGTACAGGGACACAGGAAGCAACTGCAAGAGCTCCGCCCATTAATGCCGGGGCAATTTTCTTTTTCAGATTCGTGAATTTCATAGTAAAACCACCTTTCCTTAAACTTTTTTGAATATGTGAACAATCCCAAGATATGCGAACCCTACTATCATGAAGATGGCGCCGCAGAGGGCTCCGATAGGGATTGATTTCACCGCTATCGCGTTATAATCCTCAACGGCAAGCGTCAAACTTTCCGTTTCCTGAGGATCTTGTGAGACTTCCGGATCACCGTCTGTTAGTTCGACAGTATCGGCCGTCTCATCTTCTGGAGTTGTAAATAATTCTTCGTCCATATGTTTCTCCTATGGTCGGATATAAGAAGCAAGTATATGCAACAGGAGAACTCCAATGATCACTCCCAGCATACACATGACAGCGGGCATAGCGTTCTGGATATTCTTCATGTCCTGGTCAAGCTTCTGATCTTCTTTGACAAGAGCTTCCAGTAATTCATTCTGCTTCTCGTTCTGCTGGATCACCTGCTCAAGATACGTTTCATAATCTACTGTATCAGAAGCCTGAACCGTTTCCACTCCCTGATCAGGTTCCTGCCCTGCAGGATCAGAGGAATCACCAGCAGTGTCAGTTTGATCAGCCACAGTGTTCTGCTGATCCTGTACTGGTACCGGTGTTGCAGTTGGAGCAACTGTCGTAACTGGTACTTCAGGTTCTGCCACAACCGTCTGATCTGTGCCAAAATCGGCAGATGTGTCATCCGTGAATAATTCCGCCATACCATTCAGTCACCTTCCTATTTCTTTTCAGGCTGCTCCGGTATGATCTGCACACGGCTGCAGAAGTCAAGATCTTCCACAGTCAGGACAGGTTTCCCATCACTGCCGATCTTCATTCCCATGGTTGCGTCATAGATGCCTGGAACAAATGTTATCTTTTGTCTCATTGCCGGATCCAGGGAGCACTTTGCGCGTTGCTGTCCGACTGCTCCGCCGGTAGCATCCACGCGGGAGATCATCTGTTCACCGTTTTCCCCGTACATGAAATAGTTCAGTGTCATGCCTGAGCTTCCGTTATCCATTTTCCAGACACTTGCAAAAGTTACTAAGATCTTCATTTTGTTCATAATCATGAACCTCCTTTAAAAAATTCTGCCGGACCTGTATAAGAGCAGGAAGGGCATTAGTTAGTATGTAATCCCTCAATGGGGCTGTTACCGTCCCCGGCGGACCGGGGTGAAGAAGATTAGTTAATGTTAAAGATTATATATGTCAACCCTCCAGTGCAGCGCACTACATAGGGGAGGAGGGTACAAAGGTAATCACGAAGGATGCTCACCCTGCAGGCTTCACATCCTTCCCATGCGATTCTCTGTACTGGCTGTTGCCAGTCTGTCAAGGGTCGAGATGAACGACCTGCGGTCGCCCTTGACTGACTTACGGTACAGAGATCACAGGGGAGACTGTCCTGCGATCCTCGCTATGTCATCGCGTGTAAATACAAATCCTTTCTGATAGAGGATGCACTCAATTCCCCACCAGTCACAGCTTGATATGAAAACAGATTCTTTTTTCTCAAGACGCATAAAAGTCAACAGATCTTTAAATGAACCGAAATTTCCATACTGGGTTTCAATAATCATGGTGTCCTCCTTATTGGTAAATTAGAACAAAACAGGTTGTAGAAAATAGCTTGTAATGGTAAAATTGAATATTAAGAAAGTAACAAAGGTGTCACTTTTTACAATTTTGATTATAGTCCACAAATGAAAACTTGTCAATACAAAAATACCACAAATGAAAACTTTTATATAGGGAGGTTATATATGCTGGATCCAATTTCCATAGGTAACAGAATAAAAGAGAAACAGGAAGAACATCACTTTAAACAAAAGGAAATTGTTGAAAAAACAGGAATTTCCAAGAGTGCAATGAGTAACTACATCAGCGGAAATAGAGTTCCGGATACGGAAACTATTCTAAAATTAAGTTATATTCTTGAAACAAGTGTTGAATGGTTACTTACTGGAAAGTCTACAAATGAAAACTACACAGAAGAAGAAAGAGATATAATTAAAAATTTTCGAGAACTATCAGAAAAAAATAAAGGAAAAGTAGGCGGATATATTCAAGCATTAATAGAACCAGATGTCCTAAATGACAATGAGAAAGAAAAATTATCAAAATCCAAGATTGGATAAACAATCACAGATAGGAGAAGAAAAGTATGTTAAGTCAAGAATATACAATGTTTGCAATTGTAATTATAGCAATAGTCTGGGGAGCTCTTGCTGTCGTATATTGGTATGAAAATACACAATACAAAAAATCATCATATGGAAAACAAAGTACGAAAAAATTTTTACAGATCATAAATGATCAAGGAGCAAGAGGAGAGTATAGAACTTCACAAATTCTTGAAACCGTTACATTTGAAAATAAATTACTATTTAACTGTTACATTCCTAACCGATCAGGAGACAAAACAGAACTGGATATTATTATGATAAGCACAAAAGGTATCTATGTTGTTGAAAATAAAAATTATTCAGGATGGATATTTGGAGATGAACAAAGTAAAAATTGGTGTGAAACACTAAAAGGAAAAAAGTTTTTCTTTTATAATCCGGTAAAGCAAAATAAAAGTCACATCAAAAATTTAGAGAAAGTTCTAAATATCGGAGAAGATAAATATATATCACTTATTACATTTAATAAGAATGCTGTTTTAAAGAAAGTAAAAACAGAAAGTCCTAAATTATATGTGAAAAAATATGATGAATTAAAAAAGTTTATTAAGGAACAAGAGAAACATCCAGACCTTTTACAGCATGAA
>CAVCYJ010000148.1:0-7677 GCA_963605995.1 Holdemanella biformis
ATGTCTTTGATTCCTTACAGGAGCTGAACAGTTCCAGCAGTCAGAGACAGGGAATCCTTGCTATGGATTATATACAGAATAATTATATGGATCCTGACCTGAGCCTGAACAGTATCTGCTCGTATCTGAATATCAGTACCAGTTATTTCAGTACGATTTTTAAAGAAATGACAGGTGAAACCTTTGTCGAAGTTCTTACCAGGATACGGATGGAGAAGGCGAAAGAACTGCTGGAGAACACAACGCTGAAGAACTATGAGATAGCCGAAAAGGTGGGATTTTCAGATCCTCATTATTTCGGGATTGCATTTAAGAAAATAACCGGAAAAACACCTACAGAGTATGCGAGGGAGAAGCACCGATGAAGCTGAAAGGAATAACCGGGCGGATCCCTTCGGGATTTAAGAGTATTCAGAATTCTATTTTCTGCGCGGTCTCCATACTGGTCCTGAGTGCTGTACTGGTAGTCACGCTCGTATCTTTGCGTTATACGAATTCTTCTATTTATGAGAACTCGGTGATGTATACGCAGACGATCATTAAGCAGATAAATCAGAATATTGATTCCTACATCAGTTATATGGACAATATAGCATCGCTGATCGCAGGAAGCGGGGATGCCTATAAGTATCTGTACAGCAGCGATGGGCGGGGAGCAACAGGAGATGAGAAGTACAGTGAATACAGACAGCGCCTGGTAGAACAGTTTAAGACAATCCTGAAGGGAAGGACTGATATCCGTAATATCGGAATTGTCAGAGAAAGCAAGAACAGTCCGCTGCTGTTTGATAATGGATTATCTGTGAGAAACTCATATCTGGATCTTACCACACAGTCCTGGTATACGGACGCAGTAGGAAAATTTGACAGCTATAATCTTACATCATCCCATGTCCAGAATGTGATCAGAGGAGAAAGACCCTGGGTGATCACTCTCAGCAGAGGAATCTGTAATTATACGGACAGCCAGGAAAATGACGGAGTTGTATTTATCGACCTGAATTACAGTGCGATCAGTGAATTGTGTGATCAGAGCAGCATGGGAGATAAGGGATATGTTTTCATTCTGGATCAGGACGGAAATATTGTTTATCATCCACAGCAGCAGCAGCTCTACAATGAACTGCAGACAGAGAATATTTCTCTTGTGATGAATGCTGATTCAGATATCGTCACAGCCGGAAGCGGAGATGAGGAAAAAATATATGCATTGTCGCGTTCGGAAATCACCGGATGGACGGTTGTAGGATGTATGAATATGTCAGAACTTCTCCGCAACAGCAATCAGACGAGAAGTATCTATGTGATTGTTGCAATGGGGCTGGTCGCTGTGGCATTGCTGATATCAAGCATCATTGCCAGAAATATTACGCTGCCGATACAGAAGCTTCGCGATTCTATGAAAAGCGTACAGGAGGGTAATTTTGATATTGAAGACCTTGAAGTGATTTCCGATAATGAAACAGGGAGTCTTACGAAATCCTTTAATGTGATGACACACAGGATCCGTGAGCTGATGGAACAGAATGTAAAGGAACAGGAACAGAAAAGAAAGATAGAGCTGAAGGCACTGCAGTCACAGATCAATCCTCATTTTCTGTACAATACGCTGGATTCTATTATCTGGATGGCAGAGGGAAAGAAGAATGAAGAAGTGGTGATCATGACGGCATCTCTTGCAAGGCTGCTCAGACAGAGTATCAGTAATGAAGATGAGCTTGTTACGATCGCACAGGAAATCGAATATGTCAGAAGCTATCTTACGATCCAGAAGATGCGCTACAAAGATAAACTGGAATTTGAAATAGAGGTAGAACCCGGTATCGGCCATGTTCCGATTATCCGTCTTGTATTGCAGCCGCTTGTGGAGAATGCGATTTATCACGGACTGAAATACAAAGACAGCAGAGGAATGCTGACTGTGCATGGATACAGGAAAGGAAAAAATGTTGTGATCGATATCAGGGATGATGGTGTAGGAATGGATGAGGAAACACTGAAGCACATTTATGATAAGCACAAAGTAAATTACCGTTCCAATGGTGTCGGGGTTTATAATGTGCAGCAGCGTCTGGTACTTTATTATGGAAAGGATTACGGCATCATCTATCACAGCAAAAAAGGAGAGGGAACCACGGCCTCTGTTGTAATTCCCGGAAAGCAGGAGGAATTTTATGAAAAATCATAAAAAAGAGGTCATGATCACAGGTGCTCTTATGGCTGTCCTGCTGGTGATATTTGCCGGACTGGTGAAACCGGAGGCAACACAGACCAGGAAATGTTCCATGATCTATATTCCAAAGATCAAAGATGATACGAACGATTTCTGGACGGAACTGATATCGGGCTGCAGGAGAGCGGCAGAGGCATATGAGTCAGATCTGGAAATCATGGCACCGGATAAAGAAGAGAACATAGAGGAACAGAATGATCTGCTTGCAAAAGCGATCGAGAAGAAACCGGATGCAATACTGATTTCTCCCTCCAGTATGAGTGCGTCCGATGATCTTCTGAAAGAGGCGAAAGAGCAGGGAATCCGCATTACTTATATAGATTCCAGTACAGAGGAAGAAATTCAGGATCTGACAGTTGCCACGGATAATGTAGAGGCAGGCAGGAGACTGGGGGAGTATGCAAGGACATTGCTTGATAAGGATTCAAAGATTGCCATTGTCAGCCATGTAAAGGGTGTTTCAACGGCAGTGGAGAGAGAACAGGGATTCAGAGAGGGCCTTGGAGATTATGCGGATAACATTGTAGATGTAGTTTACTGTAATTCTCTTTATGATAAATCTTATGAGCTGACGAATGAACTGATGGAGAAATATCCGGATCTGGAGCTGATCGCGGGAATGAATGAATATTCTGCGATCGGAGTAGGCAGGGCGGTCAGTGATGCAGGAGTCAAGGATCAGATTGCCGTGGTAGGTGTGGATTGTTCACAGGAAGCAGTGAATCTTATGGAAATGGGAGTTTACAGGGGGATCATCGTCCAGAAGGCTTTCCGCATGGGATATATTGCAGTGGAGGAGACCATTCACCTGCTCAATGGTGACGCGGTGAAGAAGAATATTGATTCCGGATGTGAACTGGTAACTCTTGAAAATATGTACGACAGTGACATTGAACGTCTGATCTTTCCGTTTAATGACAGTAATTCCGATACAACGACTGATTAATGTACTCGAAGTGCCCGATTCAACCGTAGCCTGACAGAATCGGTCTGCCACGGCAGAACGCACACCGGATATCATTGCAGTCTGTTATTACAGTTACGAAAAAGGTTAAATATTTCCGCATGAATGACCGGAAATATTTAACCTTTTTCTGTAAGATATTTCATTACAATTATCCGACAGGTAAGGTAAGATATAGACAACAAAGAGAGATACGAAATTACGTAAGGGAGGGTGAAAAACTTGGAAAAGTTGAAACAAAATCCAATCGTGAAGAAGATTGGTCTGAACAGAATCCTGCTGGTCTGTATTCTGATTCTGATGTTCGTGGTTTTCAAAGCAGTTCTGGGAAGTAAGTTCCCGGTGGGCGACAGTATTAAATCTACTTTGAACTATGTATATTTCCTGGGTTTTCTGTCACTTGGAGTAACATTTGTAATTGCAACCGGAGGAATTGATTTCTCCATCGGACCGGTAATGTTCTGCTGTGCACTGATCTCCGGATATTGTATGACATCCTATCATGTTCCATGCGCAATGGCAATGGTGATCTGTGTACTGATCGGACTTGCATTTGGTATTTTTAATGGCTGGATGGTATCTTATATGTCAGTTCCGCCATTTATCATTTCCATGGCATCTATGAACATTGCAAAAGGTATTGCTTCTGTATTTACAAAAACCCAGTCAGTAAGCTGGCCACAGAGCAGTGACCCTGTAAATGGATGGTTCAGAAATATTATTTCCTGCAATGGTTTTCCGGTAGGTCTTGTGATTTTCCTGATCGCAGCAGTGATCTGTGGAATCATTCTTTACAGCACGAAACTCGGACGTTACATTCTCTGCCTTGGATCTAACACCGAAGCAGTCAGGATCAGTGGTGTTAATACAAGAAAATGGCAGATGCTTGCATATGTGATCTGCGGTGTTCTTGTAGGAATTGCAGCAATTTTCTTTGTTGGTGCTTATACAACTGTTCAGCCGGGATATGGCGATCAGTACAATAACGAAGCGATCGCGGGCTGTGTAATGGGAGGTACCTCCATGATCGGCGGACTTGCTTCCATCGGCGGCACAGTGATCGGTGTATTTATCATTGCTCTTCTTCAGCAGGGTATCATGGCATTTGGTCTTGGTAAAGGTCAGCAGATGATCATTACAGGACTTATCGTAATCGTAGCAGTTTATGTCGATGTTTCTGCAAGACGCAGAAAGAACTGATCAGAAGGGAGGATGCAACAATGGGTGAAGTTATTTTAACTATGAAGGACATTGATAAGTCCTTTCCTGGAGTTCATGCTCTGGATCACGTTAATTTCGAGGTGAAACGCGGCGAAGTTCATGCTCTTATGGGAGAAAACGGTGCCGGAAAGTCTACATTGATGAAAGTTCTTACCGGTATTTATCAGAAGGATTCAGGTTCTATCAAATATAAAGGACAGGAAACAGAGTTTCATAATACAAGAGAAGCACAGGATGCGGGCATTGTAATCGTGCATCAGGAACTGAACATGGTAGGTGATCTTACCGTAGCTCAGAATATCTTCATCGGACGCGAGCCAAAGAAAGGCTTCAGCATTGATGACAAAAAGATGATCGAAGATTCAAAAGCTCTTTTCAAAGAGTTAAATATTGAAATTGATCCGAAAGAAAAGATGAACAATCTTACAGTCGGCAAACAGCAGATGTGTGAGATCGCAAAGGCAATTTCCCACAAAGCAGAGGTTATCATCTTTGATGAGCCTTCCGCAGCACTGACTGAGAAGGAAATTGCAGACTTATTCGAGATCATTCGTGATCTCCGTAAAAAAGGTCTGGGAATCGTTTATATCTCTCACCGTATGGATGAGATCAAGGTTATCACAGACCGTGTAACTGTTATGCGAGATGGTGGATATGTAGGAACCCTTATCACGGCAGACAGTACAAAAGAAGATATCATCAACATGATGGTTGGCCGTGTTATTTATGAAGATCCTAAGGAACACAGCATGGTTGCACCGGATGCGCCGGTTGTTCTTAAAGTAGAGCATCTGAACGCAGGCAAGATGGTTCAGGATGTAAGCTTTGAACTTCGCAAAGGTGAGATCCTTGGTTTTTCCGGTCTGATGGGTGCAGGACGTACCGAGACAGCCAGAGCACTGTTCGGGGCTGACCCGAAACAGAGTGGAAAGATTTCTATCAGGGGAAAAGACGGACAGCTTCGTGAGGTAACTATCAACGGTCCTCAGGATGCAGTTAAGTATGGTATCGGTTATCTGTCAGAAGACAGAAGAAGATATGGAATTATAGTGCAGAAATCTGTAAGAGAGAATACCACACTTGCAACAATGGAAGAGTTTACAAACGGACTGATAATCAATAAGAGTAAAGAGAGAAAAGTTACTGAGAAATATATCCAGGAGCTTGCAACCAAAACTCCAGGTCCGGATCAGTTAGTTGTAAACCTTTCCGGTGGTAACCAGCAGAAGGTCGTAATCGCAAAATGGCTGACCAGAGACAGTGATATCCTAATCTTCGATGAGCCGACCAGAGGTATCGATGTTGGTGCCAAGAACGAGATTTACAAGTTAATGAACAGACTGGCAGCAGAAGGTAAATCAATTATCATGATTTCTTCTGAAATGACAGAAGTTCTCCGAATGAGTGACCGTATCATCGTTATGTGCGAAGGTAAGATTACAGGAAACATTGATATTTCCGAAGCTTCTCAGGAACACATCATGAACCAGGCAACACGGAATATCGATTAAGGAGGAAAGTCATGACTAAGAAGAAAAAAAGTATTTTAAGTGATCAGAGATTTATTGTATTACTGGTTATTATCGTACTGTTTGCGATTTTCTCCTTCAAGAGTAAAGAGTTCAGACAGTACACCACACTCCTGAGTATGCTGGATTTCTCATATTATGATCTTCTGATGGCAATCGGTGTTACATTCCCGCTTATTACCGGCGGTGTAGACCTGTCGATCGGAACCGGCATGGTATGTTATGCACTGATCGCAGGATCTCTGGTGAGAAATAATAACCTTCCGGTTGCACTTGCAATGTTGCTTTGTATCGTGCTCGGACTGGTCGTAGGAGCAGCAAATGGCGTTCTGATCGGCATCATGAACCTGCCGCCGTTTCTGGCAACACTCTGTACCTGTATGATCACCCGAGGTGCCGGTTCGCTGTGCAGTGCGACACCGTGGCCGGGACTTACACAGGAAGGCGGATGGTTCCACACGATCTTTAAACTGACGATTGGTACAGGCAGAAGTGCTTCCCGTTATCCGATCGGTTTCATCTGGATGATCATTCTGGTTCTGGTAATGGAATATGTACTGAACCACACCAGATTCGGACGTTACACGATCGCGATCGGATCAAACAAAGAGGCAGCGGCTCTTTCAGGAATCAACGTTAAATTCTATCATGTTATGGTATATGTAGTATGCGGACTGTTTACAGGTCTGGCTGCGATCGCATATGCGGCAGTTACACCAACAGTACAGCCTGGTACAGGTGCCGGTCTTGAGATGGATGCCATCGGCGGTGTTTTCGTAGGTGGTGTTGCAGCAACCGGCGGATATGGTTCTGAAATCGGTACATTAGCAGGTATCTTCGTCATCATGCTTCTGAAAACCGGTCTTCCATATATCGGACTTCAGGCAAACTGGCAGCAGATCATCACAGGTGCGGTTCTTATCATTGCAGTACTGATTGATATCATGAAAGATAAGAAATCAGCGACAAAATAAAAACTGAGAAATGAGACGGCGGAAGGCTTCCGTAAGAGGTTCGGCGACAGTATTGTCAGATATGTATTATGGGGAAAGCCAGGAACGGGAAGGGAAGCTTCCGGTGTATCATCATAAAATGTAACTGTTCACGGGAAGAAGGATGAACAGTTACCAAAAACGTAACTGTTCAGTGCCTTCACAGTTACGAGTTAAAATCCATTGAAAATCGCCTGCGGCGATGGGATTTTAACTTGTATGTCTCGGGATTTTGGCATATATGCCAAAACACCTCGCGGAATAGTAGACTGCTGAACGGTTACCAAAAACTATAAATGTGATTAATTAAAAGGAGGAAGTTTTAAATGAAAGCAAAAAAAGTGATCGCATTAGTTATGTGTGCAGCAATGGTAGCAGGAATGTCCGCATCAAGCGTTATGGCAGCTGATATGCCGGAACAGTTCAAAGATCTGAAAGCGAACGAAGCTTATGATTTCCCGATGATGGTAAAATCTTTCCAGTCTACATACTGGGATGCAGCTCAGGAAGGTATGAAGAAAGCTGCTGATGAACTTGGTGTTACCTATAAGGCACAGGGACCAAACAGTGAATCAGATATCGCTGATCAGGTTAATATGATCAACACAGCAATTGCTTCCAATCCGGCCGGTTTAGGACTTGCAGCCTGCGATACCTCTTCTGTTCTTGATGCACTTCAGGAGTGCGCAGACAAAGGAATCCCGGTAGTAACATTTGATACAGGTGTTGCTGATGCTC
>CAVCYJ010000149.1:0-7674 GCA_963605995.1 Holdemanella biformis
AGTGAGAAAAGACCGCATCAATAAATATGTTTATTATGCTTTTTATCCGGTGCATCTGCTGGTGTTTGGAGTGATCGCGAAATTACTCTAAATACGATAACGAGAGAGAAAATAACTGAGAATTAATGAGGAGAACAAGTATGGACTTTAGAACTGACAAGCTGCTCCATGGCGGCGACTACAATCCTGAACAGTGGTTAAAAAGACCGGATATTCTGGAAAAAGATCTTGATATGCTGGAGGAAGCCGGATGCAATGTGGTAAGTCTTGGAATCTTTTCCTGGTCTACACTGGAACCGGAAGAGGGAGTTTTTAACTTTGGATGGCTTCAGGAAATTATTGATAAGCTTTATAAGAGAGGGATTTCTACGATTCTGGCGACACCGTCCGGTGCAAGACCGAAATGGATGGCTGACAAATATCCGGAAGTGCTCCGTGTAGATGAGACACGCCACAGAGCACTGTTTGGATTCAGGCATAATCACTGTTATACATCTCCTGTTTACAGAGGGAAGGTACATATCATTAACAAAAAACTGGCGCAGGAGGTTGCCACACATCCGGGTGTGATCCTGTGGCATATTTCCAATGAATACGGCGGAGAGTGTCATTGCCCGCTTTGCCAGGATGCGTTCCGTGGCTGGCTCAAAGAGAAATATCAGACCATCGAGAACCTGAATGATCAGTGGTGTACGACTTTCTGGAGCCATACTTACAACAGTTTTGACCAGATCGAAAGCCCGTCTAAAATTGGTGAGACTCAGCTTCATGCACTGAATCTGGACTGGAAGAGATTTGTGACTTATCAGACGGCAGATTTCATTCATCATGAGATCGAAGCTTTGAGAGAGGGCGGAAGCAATCTGCCGACAACTGCCAATCTGATGCATTATTTTGGCAGCCTGGATTACTTTAAGATTGCGAAAGAGATCGATGTGATCTCCTGGGATACTTATCCGACATGGCATAAAGAAGCAGTGATCGATACTGCTTATGATAACGGAATGTGCCACGATCTGATGCGTTCTCTGAAGAATAAACCGTTCTTCCAGATGGAGTCCTGTCCGACTTCCACAAACTGGCAGAGCGTCAGCAAATTAAAGAAACCGGGAATGCTTTTTGCGCAGTCCATGCAGGCGATCGCCCATGGAGGCGAAGGTGCTCTTTATTTCCAGATCCGTCAGAGCAGAGGTGCTTCTGAGAAATTCCATGGAGCAGTGATCGACCATTATGGAGGAAATGATACAAGAGTATTTAAAGAAGTTTCTGAAGTTGGAACAGCTTTAAAAGAATTAAAAGAACTGGCAGGAACAACCATGAACAGTCAGGTGGCTATGGTCTATGACTGGGACAGTCAGTGGGCGATGGAGGACAGCCAGGGACCGAGAAATAAAGGACTTCATTATCTGGAAACCATGCTGAAATTCTACAGAGGTTTCCGTAAGCAGGGCATGAACGTAGACCTGATCGACATGACCTGTGACCTGGACAGATATAAAGTGCTGGCTCTTCCGATGGTTTATATGTTTAAGGAAGGTTTTGCAGAAAAGGTTCGTGCGTTCGTAGAAAACGGCGGTGTGCTGATCACAAGCTACTGGTCAGGAATCGCGGATGATATCGACAGATGTTATCTGGAGGGAACACCTCATGGGCTGATGGATGTACTGGGAATCAGAAGTACTGAGATTGACGGACTTTATGACTGGGAAGAGAACTCTTTCGTTCCGGTACAGGACAATGAACTTGGACTGGATAAGACTTATACCTGCAAAAACCTGTGTGATCTTTTAGAACTTCGCGGTGCGCGTACATTAATGACTTACGGAAGTGACTTCTATAAAGGATATTCCTGTCTGACAGTCAATGAATATGGCAAAGGAAAAGCCTGGTACGTGGCAGCAGATGCTGACAAAGATTTCTACGGAGATTTCCTTGGAAAAGTGCTCAAAGACAGTGGCGTTTCCTGTGGAATCAAAGAGGAAATCCCGGATGCGCTTGAGATTACAGTAAGAGAAAATGGAAATGTGAAATATTATATTTATCAGAATTTCGGAACAGAAAGCGTGAAACTTCCTGTCCCGGAGGGCGAGATAAGCTGGATTTATGGCAATGCAGATGATAAACTTAACATTTATGGTCTTGCAGTTGCAAAGATTATCGTGTAAAATAAATAGCGATGGATGAGGAAATCCCTTCACTTTAAGCAGAGATTGAGGCTGCCGGGTGGAGGGGTTCTTTTTTTACAGACTTAGTGTATCAGGAAAGGCATAAAATATGATTTCAAAAACACAGATCAGATATATGACAAATCCTTCATCATATAGCAGAGGACTGGAAATTTATTCGGCAGGAAAAGTTCTGGATATGGATGTCAGAACGATAGGCGGCTTTGATGAAATTGTTGCTTCTGTGAAAGGCAGCGGAAGAAATATCTATGAGGTAGATCTGTCAGTAGACAGGGAAAATGATGAGATTGATACTTCCTATTGTGAGTGTCCGGCATATTCATCATATGGTGGGATCTGCAAGCACTGTGTGGCTG
This sequence comes from Holdemanella biformis, assembly GCA_963605995.1. Taxonomy (GTDB): domain Bacteria; phylum Bacillota; class Clostridia; order Lachnospirales; family Lachnospiraceae; genus Blautia_A. The sequence continues at coordinate 2,543 of CAVCYJ010000149.1, forward strand.
TACTGCTGAAGTATAATGATCATCTGCATCATATGGAATCTGAGTCAGTGGAAGACGGTCTGGAACGGATCGTAAAGGGCGGTCTGACGCATACGATCAGAAAGGGAGTACAGATGAGTACTACACCGGAGCTGGCCGCATTACTGCAGAAACAGGCAGTTGCAAAATCGCTGCCGATGATCCAGGGGAGTACTTATGGAAAGGTAAAACTGGAACCATATTTTGATTTTGACGGCAGAAATTTTACGGTGGAATTTAAAATAGGTACAACGAAAATGTATGTCCTGAAGGATGCTTTTTCTTTTGAAAATTATATGGCGGATAAGACGGATTATAAATATGGGAAGAACCTTCAGTTTGTTCATACAGAGGAATCATTTGATGAGGAATCCCGACCACTGGCAAAATTTATCTGTAAATGGGCGAATCATAACAGACAGTTTCACAGATCGAATTCTTACTATGGATACTATATGGGAAGTGTGGAAAAAGTAAGGCATCTGGATCTGTCAGGAAATGAAATCGCGGAATTTCTTCTGCTTATGGAGGGGAAAAATCTGCAGGGAGAATCCATAGGAACAAGAAATACAACATGGAAAGTAGTCAGAGAGCGTCTGCCGAGAACGATGACGATCACTGGGATGAATCAGGGAATTGAGCTGAAAATAAAGAAATTTACCTGCGTTACCCTCACGGATGATTACAGAGTTTGTTTTCATGATAAAAAGATATATATAGAAGATATGAAAGAACTTATGCCGATCAATGATTTTCTGGAGAGCTTTTCTCTGATAGCCGGCGAGAAAGCTTTCATAGAAAATAAGGATGTTCCGGTGTTTTGCCAGGAGCTTCTGCCTGCAATCAGGGAGTTTTTTAAATGCAGGATGGTGGAATTTGATCCGGAAAATTATGGAATGATAAAACCGGAATTTCAGATCTATCTGGATGCACCGCAGGCGGATATGATCACCTGCAAGGTCAACGTAAAATATGGAGACAGGGAGTTTTCACTGTATACAACGGATGACATTGCAACGCGTGATATGAATCAGGAGACACTGGTGCGGAATCTGATCCATAAATATTCAAATGCGTTTAATCCATTTGAGCAATGTGCGGTAATCGCGGAGGATGAAGAACTGGAATATGCATTCCTTACAGAAGGAATCCCGGCATTACAGGCAGTAGGCGAAGTCTTTATTTCAGATGCACTGAAACGGATGGAGGTCAGAAATGCTCCGAAGGTCACAGTTGGGGTTTCATTGAGTGGAAACCTGCTGGAACTGAGTATGACTGCCGGAGATATGTCGAAGGAAGAACTGATCGATATTCTGTCCAGATATAATAAGAAGAAAAAGTTCTATCGTCTGAAAGACGGTTCTTTCATCAATGCAGTAGATTCCGGTCTGGATACTGTTGAAGAGCTTCGCTCCGGTCTTCAGCTTACAGATAAGCAGATGAAGCAGGACAAGATTGAAGTCCAGAAGTACAGGGCATTGTATCTGGATGCACAGTTAAAGGAAAATCCGGTAGTTTCCGCTGTGAAGAACAAGTCCTTTAAATCTCTGGTAAGAAATATGAAGACTATCGAGGACAACGATTTTGAAGTGCCGGAAAGCCTGGATAAGATTCTGAGGGAATATCAGAAGAGAGGATTTTTGTGGATAAAGACACTGAAATATAACGGATTCGGCGGAATCCTTGCAGATGATATGGGACTTGGAAAAACACTGCAGGTGATAGCCTTCCTTTTGTCAGAAATGATGGAGAGAAGAAATGGAGAAGAGCTGCAGACAGCAGATGCGAAGACCAGAAACACTCTGATCGTGGCTCCTGCATCTTTGGTCTACAACTGGAGCAGTGAGATGCAGCGTTTCGCGCCGGAGCTGACTGCGAAGATGGTGACAGGAACTGCGGCAGACAGAAAGAAAGTTCTCGAAGAGGCAGATCCGGAAGACATTCTGCTGACATCCTATGACCTGCTGAAGAGAGATATCAGCGAATATGAGGGATATAAGTTCAGATGTGAAATCATAGATGAAGCCCAGTATATCAAGAATGCAAATACTCAGGCTGCGAAAGCGGTCAAAGAGATTCAGGCAGAGTTCAAGCTGGCGCTTACCGGAACTCCGGTGGAGAATCGTCTGAGTGAGCTGTGGAGTATCTTTGATTATCTGATGCCCGGTTTCCTTTACAGTTATAAGAAATTCCGTGAAGAGGTTGAAGTTCCGGCAGTGCAGAACGCTGATGAAGATGCCATGAAGCGTCTGCAGAAGATGATCCGTCCGTTTGTGCTCCGGAGACTGAAGAAAGAAGTGCTTACAGATCTGCCTGATAAGCTGGAAGAAAATATGTTTGTACAGCTTACGGGAGAGCAGCAGAAGCTTTATGATGCTCATGTGAAGCGGATGATGCTGATGTTGGATAAGCAGTCTGAAGAAGAATTTAAATCAGCTAAAATTACGATTCTGGCAGAACTTACCAGATTAAGACAGATCTGCTGTGACCCATCACTGGTTTTTGAAGATTATAAGGGTGATTCTGCCAAAGCAGAAATGTGCCTGAATATGATCAGTAATGCGGTGGAGAGCGGGCATAAGATCCTGTTGTTTTCGCAGTTTACAACTATGCTCGACCATCTTGCGAAATGCCTTGAAGAAGAGAATATCAGCTATTATATGCTGACCGGCTCTACAGGCAAGGAGAAGCGTGCGCAGATGGTAGAGGATTTTAATAAGGATGAAACTCAGGTGTTCTGTATTTCCCTGAAAGCAGGAGGAACAGGACTGAATCTGACGGCGGCAGATATTGTAATCCACTTTGATCCATGGTGGAATCTGGCAGTGCAGAATCAGGCAACGGACAGAGCACACAGGATTGGGCAGAAAAATGTGGTGAATGTGTACAAGCTAATCGTAAAAGATACGATTGAGGAAAATATCATGAAGCTGCAGGAGAAGAAACGGGAACTGGCGGATCAGATCCTGGCCGGTGAGGGACTTAATGGCAGCAGTCTCACCAGAGAAGAACTGATAGAATTACTTTCCGGAAAATAAGAGAACGGTATAAATCTCCTTTTTTTTCACATACTATCCATACCGTACAAAATATGGAAGCAGATGAAAAAATACAGGAGGAACAGATAAATGAAAGCAACAGGAATTGTGAGAAGAATTGATGATCTGGGACGGGTGGTGATTCCAAAGGAGATCAGAAAAACCCTGCGGATAAAAGAAGGAACACCGATGGAAATCTTCACAGACAGGGACGGTGAGATCATTCTGAAAAAGTACTCGCCTATCGGAGAACTGAATATTTTTGCAAAGGAATATGCAGAGGCTCTGGCACAGTCAAGCGGGATGGTTGCATGTATCACGGATCACGACCTGGTAGTGGCGGCAGCAGGACAGGGAAGCAGAGAATATGTGGGAAAACCGATCAGCAGGGCACTGGAGGAAGCAATTTCGGAGAGAGGATCTGTGTTTGCCAACGGAAAAGACAAAAACAGGATTCCGGTGACGCAGGAGCAGAGGGAACCACTGTATTCCCAGATCATGCAGCCAATCATCAGTTCAGGGGATGCGATTGGTTCGGTGCTTTTGCTGGGGAAGAATGAGAGAGATGTGATGGGCGAGTCGGAAAAGATGCTCATCAGGACTGCCAGCGGCTTTCTGGGCCGGCAGATGGAGCAGTAGTAAATTAAGAGGAGAACTTATATGATAGCAATCTATCTGGCACCGGCTTATCTGCTGGTGTGTACATATATTTTACTGAGAACACTGCATTGGATACAGGTGTTACATATGGTTTTTCAGAATGTGTGGGTTTGTCGGGGGATAGGATTTATCTATCTGTTTGTAGTATTCAGTATCCTAATCGCATTTATGGCACCTGCATCGGGATTCCGGAGGTTTATGAAGCTTCTGAGTAATTACTGGCTTGGAGTACTGGTGTATACGATCATGACTGTGGGGCTTGCAGACGGACTGAGACTGATACTGAAATATCCGCTGAAAAATCTGGATTTTCCGGGGAGAGATCTGCTTTTTGGAAATGTGGGAACTGCGGTTGTGGGAGCGGTCTGTGCGGTGATCATTACGACGGTCAGTATTTACGGAATGATCAAGGCCGGAAATATACAGACAACGAAGTATGATATTTCCATTGATAAGAAAGCCGGGAAGCTGGATTCGCTGAATGTGGTGCTGATCGCAGATCTTCATCTGGGATATAATATTGGCTGCCGCCATATGGAGAAGATGGCAGAGAAGATCAATGCACAGAAACCGGATCTGGTTGTAGTGGCCGGAGATATTTTTGACAATGAATTTGAGGCACTGGAGAATCCTGACAGACTGGCGGCAATCCTGAGGGGGATTCAGTCAAAGTACGGTGTATATGCGTGTTACGGAAATCATGATATTCAGGAGAAGATTCTGGCAGGCTTTACTTTTGGAGGTAAAGAAAAGAAAGAGAGTTCCGTGGAGATGGACAGGTTTCTGGAGAAAGCGGATATTACGCTTCTGAGAGATGAGTATGTGCTGATCGATGATTCTTTCTATCTGTACGGAAGACCGGATTATGAAAGACCGGGACGCGGGATTGATGAGAGAAAGAGTGCGCAGGAGATTACAGCAGATATGGATCTGTCATTGCCTGTGCTGGTGATCGATCACGAGCCGAGAGAACTTCAGGAGCTGGCAGATGCCGGGGTGGATGCGGACTTATGCGGACACACCCATGACGGGCAGCTCTTCCCGGGAAATCTTACGATTAAGCTGATGTGGGAGAATGCGTGCGGCTATCTGAAAAAAAGCACTATGCACAATATTGTTACCTCCGGAGTCGGACTTTTCGGACCTAATATGAGAGTTGGCACAAAAAGCGAGATCTGTGATATTTTAATACATTTCAGCACAGATACTTCGGCTGGCGAAACGATGTACTAGGTGAAACTAAAAAAGCGCTGTTGCACGAAAGCATTGACTTCGTGCAGCGGCGCTTTTTGTGTGATTTGTTTTATCAGTCGAGAGATTTCTCGCTCATTTCTTCCAGCAGATCTTTCTTCAGATCCCATAGCTTCTGGGAAAGGTCTACATAGACTTTCTGCGGATTTACGAAACGTCTGGATT
>CAVCYJ010000150.1:0-7643 GCA_963605995.1 Holdemanella biformis
GATACACGTAAAGTAGGTCTTGGACATGGTAACCTTGGTAAAATGCTTCTTGAAGAAGAAACAGAGTGCTTCTGTTTCCTGGCCGGACATGAATCCTTCGCAGCTGCTGAAGGTGCTATCGGTATTGCTGAGAAAGCTAACAAAGTTCGTCAGAAACCATTACGTGTTATCCTGAACGGTCTTGGAAAAGATGCTGCTCAGATCATCTCCCGTATCAACGGTTTTACATACGTAGAGACAGAATACGATCCATATAAGAACGAAGTTAAAGAAGTATTCAGAAAAGCATACTCTGAAGGACTTCGTGCAAAAGTTAACTGCTATGGTGCAAACAGCGTTCCGGAAGGTGTTGCTATCATGTGGAAAGAAGACGTTGACGTTTCTATCACAGGTAACTCCACAAACCCGACACGTTTCCAGCATCCGGTTGCAGGTACATACAAGAAGGAACGTCTTGAAGCAGGCAAGAAATACTTCTCAGTTGCTTCCGGCGGTGGTACAGGACGTACACTTCACCCGGACAACATGGCAGCAGGTCCGGCTTCCTATGGTATGACAGATACATTAGGACGTATGCACTCTGATGCACAGTTCGCTGGTTCTTCTTCCGTACCGGCTCATGTAGAGATGATGGGTCTCATCGGCGCTGGTAACAACCCGATGGTTGGTATGACAGTTGCAGTAGCTGTATCCATTGAAGAAGCTGCTAAAGCTGGTAAATTCTGATATAAAAAACAATATTTTTAAAGTGTCCAAACGAATTTAATGTCAGGCACATCATTAACACAAAAATGTTGATGATGTGTCTGTTTTTTTGCCTGGATTTCGGGAGAAAAAATAAAATAAATCAAAATTATTCTTCAAATGTTCCGGATAATAATTTATAATAAAAGACAGAGAAGTATCCGGTATGCTGTGGCTGAATAACAGGGAAGAGACTTGATATCTGTATTACCGGATCAGGCTGGCATGAACAGGAATGGACAGCGGTCGGAAACTTAAAATATGTAAAGGGAATACATAAAAATGACTGGAAAGAAGAAAAAATATCTGGGAACCAATCTGAAAATTGCAAGTATTATTTTTACTTTATGTATCAGTATTGGAATGGGAAGCATTGGTTTTATGATTTATTATAAAAATATGAAGAATCAATATCAGAAATATATATCCGGTATCCTGAAAATTACTGCGGCGCATCTGGATGGGGATGATATTGAACAATGCATCAATACAATGACAGAATCTTCGGAGTATCGGGACAGCCAGGAATTTATGAATCAGATCAGAGACAATTATGATATTGAATATATCTATATACTGAGACCTCTGAAAAAAGAAGGAACCAATAATATGATGTATGTAATGGCCGGTGTAGGCAGGGATGAATTAAGAGATTCGGATAATATTCATCTGGGTGAACTCACGGGAAAGGAATTCGATGATAATGTAACGGAGTATTATATTACAGCCATGTCCGCGGATGATATTACATACTATGCAAACAGAACGGTTTTCGGATACATGTACAGCGGACTTCTGGCAGTGAAGAACAGTGCAGGGGAGGCTGTTGCAGTGCTTGCGGTAGACGTGTCCATGAAGGATATGGAAAGCGTGATTTACAAATATATAAGAAGGATCGCGCTTGCGGGTATGTTTAATTCACTTGTATTTTTTGCTGTTTTATATTTATGGATACGGTACAAAGTAATTATGCCAATTCGAAAACTGGATGCTTCAGCCAATGCTTTTGTTCAGAAAAGTCATGAAGGATTACAGCCATCAGAACTGAAATTTACCGATCCTGAGATTCATTCCGGTGACGAAATGCAGACATTATCGGATTCGCTGATGACGCTGTCTCATGATCTCAGAAAATATATGAGCAGTTTGATGGAGGAGACAAAAGAGAAAGAACGAATCGCATCAGAATTAAATATTGCGGCAAATATACAGGCGAGTATGCTTCCATACATCTTTCCGCCATTTCCTGATGTGCCGGAGTTCGATATTTATGCAAATATGTCCCCGGCAAGAGAAGTTGGCGGTGATTTTTATGACTTCTTTATGCTTGACGAGAATCGTCTGGCAATTGTTATTGCTGACGTATCGGGGAAAGGAGTGCCGGCAGCTCTGTTTATGGTAATTGGAAAAACTCTGATCAGAGATTACTCGGAATTTGGCGGTTCATTAGGAGAAGTTTTTACGAAAGTGAATGATCTCCTGTGTGAATCTAATAAAGAAGAATTATTTATTACGGCTTTCGAAGGAGTTATTGATATCAGGACCGGAGAAATGGAGTTCGTGAATGCAGGCCATGAGAAGCCGATCGTATATCATAAAGAGGAAAAGACCTGGGAGATTTATCCTGTTCGTTCAGGCTTTGTTCTGGCAGGCCTGGAAGGCATGAAATATCATTCCGGAAAAATGAATCTGAAAAAAGGTGATAAACTTTTCCTTTATACAGATGGTGTTCCGGAGGCGATTAATCAGTCTGAGGAACAGTACGGGGTGGACAGGCTTCTGAAAGTCTTGAAGAAAAATGAAAATGCAGGGCTTGAGGAACTGCTTGACAGTGTACGGACAGATGTGGATAAATTTGCAGATGAGGCGGAACAGTTTGATGATATTACCATGCTGTGCATGGAGTACAGGGGATATAAATGATTACAAACTTAAAGGATCTATTATTAAGAAACCATACATTAATTGAAGAAACACCGTATTGTAAAGAACAGAAGGAGATGCTTCACTACTCGATTGTTTCTGGCGATTTTTACGAGATAAGAAATAATCGTCTGGGAGAAAAAAAGCTGCGATTTAAAAACACCGTAAATATATCGGATTTTAATGGAATTGCAAAAAAAATCCCTGCTTTGTCGAAGGCGGAGTTTCCTGACAGAGAAAAAACCCCGTATTTTACTGCAAATTTAGGAAAATTGCAGGATGCGCTGAAAGAGAAAAGAAAAATTGCGGTGGAAGGCGGGCCATGTCTGTTCGGTGCGCATGAAGTTGAGGTAGAAATCTTACTGCAGAATGGGAAATCATATTTTTTTGATTATTGTACGGGAAAGAGATATGGGGAAACTGGAAAATATTCAGAAGACAATATGGAGAATTTTATAAAACGGTACCCTGATGACATTGACAAGATCATGTTTCACGATAAAAAAAGAGGACTTACACATCAGGAATATGAGAGTATTCTTTATGTTTTTCAGGCTGCGGACGCGCTGAATGCACCGGCAGTGATTCCTCTGCCGGATATGTCTTATGCAAAGTATCTTTCGGCGGTTATCAGTGAACTTCCGAAAGAAAAAAGAGAGCAGATATTACAGGATTTCAGAATGGTATCCTGGAGGATCTGTGATCTTTATATAGATTTGATCAATTCGCTTAAAAAGCAATATCCGGGCATTGTCTGTCTGGTTGTACATGAGAGAGACAGAGAACTGTGCCGGCATTTTTTTGAAGAACGTGCTCCATATATAGAAAGAAATAAGATACTGCGAACGATTACTGCTGTCCCTGAGAGACTGGAACCTGTAAAGGATTATATTTCTATGCCTGCACTCCCGTTTTATCTTCTGGGAATCAGAGACATTCTGGAAATTGACAGCGTAGATGAGACAGATTCATTCAGGAAATGTGCAAAAGCACATAAAGGGCATATAAATTTAAGCTGTATTCTGTATCCTGAAAAGCTGAGCACGGATGGCAGGAACACTGTTTATCATGCAGAACAGGAGCACAAGGAATATTTATGAAAAGCAAAAAAGGAATTGTTGTTTTTCTTTTAATGATTCTGACCGGGCTTGTTTATCTGTATATTAACGGATTATCATATCCCGGAAATGCCGGTATCAGCCAGGCTTGTCTGATGAAAGAAGGAGAAGATGGAAGAAGGTATCTTCTGGATCAGGGACATGAACGGTTATTGTGTCTGGATGAACAGAACAGGGTTTTATATTCAGTGGAAAATCCCCGGGATGATAACAGGAACCTTCTGTACATTGATGATTTTTGCGCAGATGCTTCAGGGACGCTTTATCTTCAGACCAGTCGATGGGAGGGGATGCATGTTTCGGGAGAGATGATTTTATGTTATGATTCTGATGGAAAAAAGAAGAGTGTGATAAAACAGTGGGATTATGGCTCTGAATGGGTATATAAGCACAGGATTTATGCGCTTTCCCTGCATCAGAATCAACTGCAGTATGTGATCTTGAGGGATGATCAGATAGAACTGGAGGGTGCTGAAGAAGGAAGAATTATTTATAATGATGCTGAAACAAGAATCAGTGACTGTATCCTGGCTGAGAATAAACTGTATATCCTGGATAAAAACGGGAAAATTTATGAAAAAGAGGATATTGCTTCCGAAGAAAAAATCAGAGTGATATTTGATGTAAATCAATCCGCATTTTCAGACGGGATTCCATATAAAATGTGTGTTTCACAGGCTGGAAATTTATATTATACAGATATCCGTAACCGCAGGATAATAAGGCTGACAGCGGATGATCATTATCCTGTCCTGGCCGTGGAGGATACAGATTCACTGACTGTATCTGTGGCATCAGAGAAGGGCGCAGATATGGAGCTTATTTTTACGGCTGAAGCGGAAGCGGGACAGATATGGAAGGCAGACGGGACGATCTGGGAGGAGATCAGGGATATTCATGTCAGTATGGCGAGAATTGTACTGTGGTGGATTTCAATTGCTTTTGTTCTGTCAGGTGGCATAATCGGTTTCCTTCTTTTGCTGAAGACATATTATCGCACATTGTCGGACATTAAACGTCTGGGAGTGCTTATCGGAATTATGCTCCTGTTAGTGGCGGGAATAGTTTCTGCGATGCTGATCAGGGAATTTCAGGGTAGCTATCGTCAGAAGGTAGAAGAACAGATTGAAATTGCTGCCCGTATGGAGGCGGAACAGATCAGGGATGAGGATATCAGTTCGATAAAAACTGCTGCTGATTATGATGGCGCAACATACAAAAATATATGCCGGATCATGAAAGAGACTTTTCCGACAGATATAGAATTTTATCAGAATGTCTATTGTAATATTCTGGTAATGGATGAACAGAAAGATGTGTATGCAATAGCATATCTGGATCAGTCGATTGGTGATTATTTTCCTCTGGATGAAACGGAAAGAGAAGAAGTACAGCTGGTATATGAGACAGGAAACGATGTATGGAATAAAGAGAAAGAGGATACTACCGGTAATTACATTTATATCAAGGTTCCGATCAAAGATGAGATGAATCATGTAACGGGTGTTGTTGCTGTTGGAACAGAACTTCCTGTGCTGAATCAGATACTGGCCGGTATGATCAGGAAGATTCTGTCAGTATTGATTGTTCTTGTGCTGCTGTTCTGTATTTTCTTTGAAGAAGTACTTTCTTTTCTGGAGGAGAGAGGGAGATATCAGAAAACAGGAAAAAAATCATCTTCTCCATGTCACCTGATGAGACTGATTATTTTTGGTGTATTTGCAGCATATAATATGACGGCATCTTTTCTTCCGGTATATCTTATGCGTTATGCGCGGAATGTCCGGTTTGGAAATGCGGAATTTGCTGCTTCTGTGCCGGTTACTGCGAATATATTCATAATAGGTGTTACTTCGCTTGTATGTCAGAAACTTACTGTAAAGTTTGGAATCCGAAAGCTTGCTGCTTTCAGCGGGTTTTGTTCTTTTATGGGAAATATACTGCTTTTTATTGCACCTTCTTATATGGCGGTCGCAGCCGGATTGATTCTGGATGGCATCGGAGTAGGCTTCATGACGAATGCAGTTTATATTCTGATCAGCAGAATTGCGGATCCGGGGAACAGGATGGAAGGATTGGCTACATATAACAGTGCATATCTTGCGGGACTTAATTTTGGTGTGATACTGGGAAGTCTTCTGGCTGTACAGTTTGGACAGCGTATTGTCTTTCTCTGTGTTTCTATCGCGTGGGTTGTTCTTGTCGGGACGATTATGAGTATTGGACGTACGCTGGATCGGGATGAAATGCAGGAGGAAAGCGAAGAGGTCCGGACACAGGTAAAAAAGGCAGAGGATAGAAAGGGGATAAGAAAAATTCTGTCAGATAAAACAGTAAGCAGTTTTTTTATCCTGGTCCAGAATCCATATATTATCTTTGGAAGCTTTGTTTTTTATTATGTGCCATTGTTTTGTGACCAGAAATCTTTTTCGGAGCTGACAGCTACCCTGTTGTTACTTTTGTATGCGGAAATACCGGTATTGGCCGGAAACTGGATGACGAAATGGATGATAGAAAAATTTAAATATTATTCAATGTATCTGGCCTGTGGGGCTAATGTTCTGGCATTAATAATATTTGTGTGCTGTCCGAATCTGCCGGGTGTGATAGCGGCATTGATCTTTATGGGGATGGGTGCCTGTTTTGGAAAAACTGTACAGCAGATGTATTTTCTGGATCTGGAGACTGTTAAAGAATACGGAGAAGATAAATCTATAGGTCTTTACAATTTTACGGAGAATATTGGAGAATCTCTGGGACCGGTTGTTTTTGGGCAGTTGATGTATGTTTCACCGCTGGCCAAAGGGATTCTGCCCTTTTGTATTGCAGTTACAGGGATGGGAGGAATTTATTATTTTATTAACAGAAAAAGGTAAGACTGGTTAAGCGAATCATGAAAGTCCCCTGCTTCAATTGCGAGGAGCAATAAGCAGGGGACTTTCATGTATCAGGAGGAGTGCAAGCTCCTTCTGAATAACTGTGGAGCAGTTATTCGGTGTAGAGCCAGGGAACGAATGCGGATTGCGAATATCTGCTTGGCTTATCCCATATAAACAGTTACATGATATTCTTTCCTGCCTTCTTCAAATGGAATCAGGCAGCCTTCGTATTCTCTGCCGTCTGCAACGACTTTCTTAACACCCTTCTGAACATTATCAGGGTTCTTGACTTCAATGTGATAAACAGCGTTTCTGAAGGTCCTTGTAAGTCTGAAATCGCCGAATCCTTCCGGAATACAGGGATTGATGCAGAGTCCGTCATAGGATGGCTGTACACCAAGGATTGCCTGGGAGAGATTCCAGAAGGTCCATGCGGCAGTACCTGTCAGCCAGCTGTTCTTTGCCTGACCGTGGAAGACTGCGTCAGCACCTGCGACCATCTGTGAATATACATATGGCTCTGTGCAGTGAATCTCGCTGATATCTTCGATATAGGACGGGCAGGTTTTCTTATAGATCTCGAAAGCTCTGTTGCCGCGTCCGATCACTGTTTCTGCAATAGAAACCCATGGATTGTTGTGGCAGAAGATACCGGCATTTTCTTTATATCCCGGCGGATAGGAGGAAATTTCTCCAAGGTTCAGATAATACTGGGTATATGCCGGCTGAAGGATCATAATACCGTATTTTGTATCCAGACGCTCTTTGACGGAATCCAGAGCCTTTTTGGCAAGACCTTCTTTCACACCGATTCCGGCCATAACACAGAATCCCTGCGGCTCGATGAAAATCTGGCCTTCTTTGCATTCTTTAGAACCAACTTTATGAGATTCAGCATCGTATGCACGGACAAACCATTCTCCGTCCCAGCCGGCATCCAGTACAGCCTGATACATGGCATCTACTTCTTTTTCTGCCT
>CAVCYJ010000151.1:0-7636 GCA_963605995.1 Holdemanella biformis
AGAACAAGATCATGTTCCAGGGCTTCATCTGGAATCTGAACAGCTTCGACCAGGAGGGTGTACAGCTCGGTAAGGTTCTTGCAAAACGTGTTCTCGCCCACGATACCGATGGTGCTCTGAAGGTATACAGTGATCTGTTGAATATCTGAAAAAAAGGCTGCCACACTTTAGTGTGACAGCTCTTTTTTTACTTTATTACTCCGGAAATCATTCCAAAAATTCCTTCAGGGTTTCCTGAAGCTTCTCTATACTCAGCGGTTTGGACAGGTGCGCATTCATTCCACTGGCAGCGGATTCTCTTTGCTCCTGTGCAAACGCATTGGCAGTCATGGCAACGATCGGTATGGTTTTGCTGTCCGGACGGGAAAGCCTTCGGATTCTTCTGGTTGCTTCCAGTCCATCCATGTTCGGCATCATAATATCCATAAGGATCATATCATAATATCCCGGTTCAGATGCCGCCATCATATCCAGCGCGATCTGTCCGTCCTCTGCAAGCTCAACACAGATTCCATAATCCTCAAGAATCGTCTGAATAATTTCCCGGTTCAATTCATTATCCTCCGCGATCAGGATTCTTTTTCCCTTCAGGTCTACAGTCTCCAGAACCGACGTTCCTTCCTCTTTTTCCGCTTCTTCCCATTTCAGCCGCAGAGTAAAGCTGAACGTACTTCCCTTTCCGGGTTCACTCTCAAGTTCAATGCTGCTTCCCATCATACGGATCAGTCTGTTACTGATCGCCAGTCCCAGTCCCGTTCCCTGTCTGTATACTCCATCCTGATGTCTGGCCTGCTCAAAGCTCTGGAACACCATCTGCTGATCTTCTTCACTGATACCGATACCATCATCTGTGACTGCAAAATATATCTCTGATGTCTCTTCATCAGATTTTATCTCTCTTGCCTCGAATGTGATATGGCCGCCCTCATTCGTATATTTGATAGCATTTCCGAGAATATTGATCAGTATCTGACTGACACGCAGCTCATCCACCATAAACCAGGAATGCTGCAGTTCTATCTTTTCTGAATAGTGCATATGCTTCTCTGTGATCTTGGCCTCTATCAGATTATACAGATTATATAATTTCTTTTTGAGGTCAGTCTTTGATTCCATGATCTGCATCTTTCCGCTTTCAATCTTGGACATATCCAGGATATCATTGACAAGAGACAGCAGATACTGTGAAGAACCTCTGATCTTCTGCAAACAGTCAAACTGTCTCTCTCTGGACTGTCCGTCCTTCAGCGCAATCTCTGTCATACCGATGATTCCATTCATAGGTGTCCTGATCTCATGTGACATGCGCGCAAGGAAATCCGCCTTTGCCTGAGCAGACAGATCATGCTTCTCCTGATTGATCCTGTTCTGGATAACTGTAGCAACCTCTTTGAATTCTTTTTTCTCTGCCTCATTTTCCATGAGTTCTTCGGAGAGTCCTTCAAAGAATATCGTGCCGGAATACCGGCCATTATCTGTCATATTTACAGCTACGCCGGATGCCCCGTGTAAAAATCTGTCAAATACAGGAGTCCGGTAAACCGGTTCTGCCATTGAGCATACGATTTTTCCTTCATCCTCAAGATGAAATTTACCGAGATCCGGCCCGTCATACAGTACGCTCTCATCCTCACATTCTGCACAGATATCTTTCTTCCAGCAATATTCCAGATTTACCGTCATACTTTCCTTATTATATGAAGTGATCAGCAGATTTGTCAGTTTGTATTTCTGCCGGAGCTTTGACATAAAAATATCCAGAAGCACGGAGGTTGAACCTGCTCTGTCAAACAGATTCAGCGCAATTGATACCAGACTCATCTGTTCTGTATATCCTACTGAAACAATCTCACTGAAATCCCATTCCGGTACGGATATCCTTTCTGCTTCCGGTATTTCTTCATATCTGACAATATCTGCAGTCTTTCTCTCTGCCTGCTGCAGAGAAAGCTTCGCATTGCGGATAAGCATCCGGATTCCTGTATCATTGTCTCCATATGCCATTCCGCAGCAGAAGTCCGGTTTGCCGGTATTTCCATGGATCAGCCGTGCAAACCGGTTTCTTATCCGTGTCAGCAGCATCTCCGTCTGAGCTTCCTCTGTCTGCGGAAACCATCCTGCGATTTCAGAAGCACTCGCACGTACCAGAATCTGCCCGTCCGGCTTTGCACTTTCACATTCCATGCGAAAATATTCTGCCAGCTGTTCCAGCAGGATGTCTCCAAAGGTTAAACCATACTGCTCAGTCCATTTGCCAAAAGAACAGATCCTCAGTAAAAATAAAGTTCCCTCCGGCTTTTCGCTGCGCATTTCACGAACAAGACGAAATCCCTCTTCACGGCGATAAAACCCGGTAACCGGATCTGTGTTTTTTCTCTTTGCGGCTTCCAGTTCGCGTTTCTTCTGACGGTCAATATTCTGCATATGGCCGACGATCATCGTCACAATGCCATTTTCATCACAGATCGTTCTGACAGACAGATTATACCATTCATACTCTTCCTTCTGACGCTTCCTGATCCGGATCTCTGTTTCGGCAGTCTTCTCTGTTCTTTCAAATATATTTCTTACCTGTACCCTGTCTAACGGATGTACATAAGAATACCAGTCAAGATCGTTCTGCCCGCGCAGGTTCCAGATACCACTCAGTTCTTCTGCATTGACAATCTCCAGCCGCTGCTCCTGTTTACGGTATGTAAAAAATATATCCTCCGAGCTCTCAATCGCAAGACGATAGCGTTCTTTCTCTTCAACCAGTCTGTCTTCCGTTTCTTTCTGAACCTCCGTTACATTTTCCACCACATCATGCAGTTCATCGATTTCGAGAATCGCTGACGGAGTAAAGCCTCTGATTCCTTCCACACCACCCCGTACACTGTTCATCAGACGATATACCGGTTCCAGAACTCTGTACACGACCGCTAATACAACTGCCACTCCCAGAAATGCGCAGAGTACAATGACGGCAATAATTCCCCTGTACAGGTTCCGCCCCATTTCAAATACGGAGTTCTCCGTAACAACTGCACATAATTCCCACTGTGTATTCTCATACGGGACATTATTGCTGTACAGCTCCAGCGGACTCATAAGCGCATAGATTTTCTGGCTTCCTACTTTAATTCCATCTACAAGCTGCAGATTTCCGACAGAGGTCTCGCTCAGGGTAAAATATTCACCGGCCCTGGATATTGTTTCATACAGGGTTCCCTTTCCCGACACACACTGCCAGGTACTGTTTCCCTGATTTTTTACCAGAATATATCCTGCATTCAGGCCGGAATCCAGTTCACGCACATCCATGTAATCTTCGATACATTTCAGTGAAGCCTCCACACCAAGTATGCCATATATCGTTCCATCACAGATCAGCGGCAGCGAATATGTGATCATACGATGATTGTCCATGTAGTTATCTTCCAGCACGAAGGGAACAGACCAGTATCCCAGATTCACCATATTTGTATCCGTGTGAGCAATGGCGGCTGTATACGGCATGTAATAAAAATCGTCTGAACTGCGGTTTCCTTTTCCCTCAAAATGGAAGCTCCCGGACCAGGGATGATCCAGTGAGATTGACAGATCTCTTGCCAGCTTCTTGTTTCCCCTTTCCAGCAGCAGATCCGTGTTGGAAGCTGTTTTTGTCGATGGATCAGAATCCCGGATAAAGAAACCTGTGTAATCAGCGGCAGTTTCTGTCGGCTGATCATTTGCAAGGATCAGAAAACCTCCGGATACACTCTTTTGCTGTATGGTTGTTACCATTTCCGGAAAAACCCGCTGCAGATATTCCTCCTGCACATCTGTATCAGCCAGAAAGTCATTTACTGATATTTCTTTCTCCTGCAGAAGCATTTCCAGTGCTTTCCCACAGTCCTCACTTTCTCCTGACAGCGAGCTCCACTCCCGGATCATCGTATTCTGAAGTGCCATCTGACGATTCTCCAGAATATGTGCATCAGTTTCTGCTATATTAGTCTCTGTTTTATCTTTAATGCCGCTGAAAGAAAGCATAGAGAACATCAGCATTGCCTGCAGCAATACGATCCCTATCAACGGTGTCAGAAAAATATTCAGTAAGCTTTTGTTGCGTTTTTGAATATTGCGCATTCCATGTCCTCCTGTCTTCCGGTAGCTGTGCCAAAACAATACGGTGGAAATCCGGCAGCCAATGCTCCACAAAATATTTTATTTTCCGGCAGCATCATTTAATGCCTGACAAAAGTCTGTATACCATTCATCAAATGCTTCATCTGTAATATACGGTGCCACAGCCTTCTCCCGCGCCGTTCCGTCTGCAACCTCCTTTTCAATTGCAGCTTTGTCTGCTTCTGCTTTATCCGACAGATTGTTTTCCAGTACCTGTCTTGTGCTGTAGCTGTTATCAAAGCATGCAGGTGTATAAAATTTTGTGTCACTGAAGCTGTTCATCGTACTTTCCAGGCACGCATATGCCTTATCGTTGATGTCTATGGACTTGTCTTTGATCACCTGATCCAGTGATTCAATTGTATTTGCCTCTTTCAGCACCGGAAGATATGCCGACTCACATACAAACTGAAGATTCTGTTCCTTCTGTGTAAACCATTTCAGGAAAATGCTGGCTGCATATTCATGCTCTTCATCTGATTTGGTAACAGCCATGCCCGCACCCTGCTGAACCTTATAGTTCTCTCCTCCTTCCATGATCGGAGCATCACGCACGATAAAATCAATATCATAGGAAGCGTTATCTCCCTCCAGAGTATCAGGGAAGTACATGGCAGATGCAGTGGAACCCGTGTATGCCAGAATGTCTCCTGTCTTTACATCATCTGATCTGAATTTTCCCAGTGATGCAAAGTATCCCTTCACGTACGGAACATAATAATTATCCCACAGCCGGCGGATCTGGTCTTTGTCTGTATTGAGCGTCACCTCTCCATCCTTTACTTCAAAAATATCTGTTCCCATCTGCTTCATGCCAAGTATGAAATAGTTTGATATGGAATCTCTTCCATAGAATGCCCTGCCGTCATCCGCAATATCCGGTGTCTGTGCATCTGTCCATTCATAGTAACGTTCGGCTACCTTTACAACGCCTTCGACCGTAGCCAGATCATCCTCTGTAACACCGGTCTCCCCTGCAAAGGTTTCCCAGTCTGTCTTATTGATCATCATGATCTCTGTAGACTTCGCTACCGGAAAAATATAAAGCTTTCCGTCATTGTTAAAATATCCTTCCTGAATGTAAGCATCTACATATTCAGAAAGTTCTTCCTCTGTAAAATACTGGCTCAGGTCGGTAAGTCCGACTTTCTTCTGGGTGGTATATGCAGTATCCGCATATGTGGAAAAAATATCCGGCATATCCTCAGCGCCTACCACTCCGTCCGCAGAATCGGAAATCGCTTTCTCAAGATCCGAGACAGAGCCCTGGCTGTAACCCTTTACATAAATTCCCTGTTCTTTTCCAACTGTAGCATTAAATTCCTCAGTCAGTGTGTCAAAGGCCGCCTGCTGCATCCCATTATAGTAATGCCATACGGTCAGCGATACCGGATTATCCGGGTCGAGCTTCGCTTTTTTCTGCTCCTGGCTTCCGCATCCTGTTACAGCCGCCGTGCTTATACCAAGTATCAGTATACCTGTTAAAATCTTTTTCTTCATTATTCCTCCTTCAGATAAGACAGAGATTCTATTTCCTCTGATCTGTCATTTCAGCATAAAATTTTTATTGTTTTTATTATACCCTATGCATCCCAAAATGTGAAGTCGGTTGTTTCGAGTCCCCCGACATCACCTGCACGGGAAAGAATAAAAATCTCCTGACTTCACAGCAGCTGTCCGTCAGGAGATTTCTTTGATATAACCTGTATTCTTTTTTATCGATTATTCATCTGCAGTAACAGTGACATCAAACGTATAGGAAAAGCCCTTATATGACACAGTGAAGGAATAGGTTCCGGCTTCAGATTTCGGCTCATAGTCTACGCTGAAATCTGTCGGATAAGTCACATTTCCCGCGTAATCTGTAGCAGTTACGGTAATATTATTCCGGTTTATCTCCTCTCCCACTCCTATTGCTTCTTTTACAAATTGGAAGTCTACCTGTTTCGGTTCTGTTTTTACGATCGACATAACGGAGATATCAAGATTCTGTCCGGCATAATGGATAACTGCCGTTGCCATCTGCTTGTGTCCGGATGCCGGAATAAAATCATAGGTATAATCAGTAATCGTCTTTGTACTTCCGTCACTGTAGGTACCTGTCACTACAATGTCCGAGGTGGTTGGTGTTTCATCAGAATAAATAAATTTGCGGTTAAACTCCGCATTCAGTGTCTGCAGTGTCGGCTCTGCCGTTTCTGTTTCTTTTTCTTTTACAGAGATGGATAAGGTCTTTTTCATGTCGTTCCATATAACATCGAAGGAACAGGTTCCGGCTGCTGACTGCGGGACAAAGGTTGTGGTATAATCTGTTACTTCTTTCTGTGAGCCATCTGAATACCGGGCGATCACCTGAAGCTGTCCTGCTTTCAGATTTTCACCAACATAAACATAGGCCGGATCCAGAAAATAGGACACACCGGTTACCGTTGCTTCCGCTGATTTCTTTACAG
This sequence comes from Holdemanella biformis, assembly GCA_963605995.1. Classification (GTDB taxonomy): domain Bacteria; phylum Bacillota; class Clostridia; order Lachnospirales; family Lachnospiraceae; genus Blautia_A. The sequence continues at coordinate 6,603 of CAVCYJ010000151.1, forward strand.
GGATGGAAATTGTTTTGGAATATCCGGAGGCAGTGATGGTAACTTTACAATATCCGCCGGAATATACATATTCAAAGCTGTATCCTATGTTTTTTCTGGAGCCATCGGAGTAAATACCCTTTACAGTGAAATCAGAATTTTTCAGCTGATATCCTGATTCTACTTCGGACAGTTTGCAGGAAGCCTCCATACCTTTCAGGCGGATATTAGACTGCTGTGATTTTTTTACAGTTATGTAAACAGAAAGGGAATCCTTCCATTTGTCGTTTGTGGTAACTGTTATTTTAACAGTTCCGGCAGAAATCCCTTTTACCACTCCCTTACTGCTGACTGTGGCAATTTTCGTATTACTGGATTTCCAGATAAAGGATTTTTTTAAATTTGACGGTTTCACGGAAACCTTTACCTGTATGGTTTCATTTACATTGACACTCTTACTGGATTTCAGGGACATTCTAGTAATGCGCGCTTCTTTTACAGTTACTTTACAGGTATAGCTCTTCTTGTTGACTGTTGCTGTGATTTTTGCACTGCCGGCTTTTTTTCCGGTGACTTTTCCGACCTTATTAACTGCTGCCACCTTTGAATCTGATGACTTCCACTTTACTTCACCTTTACTGTTTTTCATTTTCAGAGTAACAGATTTTCCCACATAAACAGTTGCCGTTTTCTTACTGATGGCAGGAGCTGCTGCCTGTACCGTCACTGCCGAACACAGCAGTCCGAATACAGCAAAGAAAATAAGCAGCTTCTGAACAGTTTTTTTCTTCATGAATTTTTTCATTGTAGTTTTCCTCCTTCATTTTCTGTATGGAAATTCTTCATAAAACAGATGCAAAATATTTTCTTTTCTTTATTATACGTCATTATCTTCCGGAGGGATAATCTTTTTTCTTCAGCGCAAAAAAACGCAAGTCATATTTTTTATAACTTGCGCATGTCTCTCTGATCTCTGTATTTTCCATCTTTAATCCTGCAGCCCGAACTTCCTCTGTGCGATCTCAGCCAGAACCTCTGCTGTCCCTCTGACTCCA
>CAVCYJ010000152.1:0-7632 GCA_963605995.1 Holdemanella biformis
CAAAATCCATTGAAAATCGCCTGCGGCGATGGGATTTTGACTTGTATGTCTCGGTATTTTTGCATTTCATGCCAAAATACCTCGCGGGATAGTAGACTGCTGAATAGTTACGTCTTTTTACAACAAAACGAGGAGAGTGAGAAAATGTCAGAACCAAAATTGCTTGTAAAACGAGAAGGAGATTTTCATTATCCCATTTATTTTGAAAAGGATTTTCAGAATCTTGCCGATGTCATGAGAGAAGCGTGCTTAGACGGAAAAAAGATCTGTATTGTAACAGACAGTCATGTATCACCTCTTTACCTTAATACTGTCAGAAACGTTCTCCTGAATGTTTCATCCGATATATTTTCGTTTACGTTTGAAGCCGGTGAGAAAAATAAAAATCTGAATACTGTACAGGAACTGTATCAGACACTGATCGAAAACGAAATGGACCGAAAGGGAATTCTTGTTGCTCTGGGAGGTGGAGTAGTCGGAGACCTGACAGGTTTTGCGGCAGCTACTTATCTTCGGGGAATTGATTTCATACAGGTTCCCACTACACTTCTTTCACAGGTAGACAGCAGTGTCGGCGGGAAGACAGGGGTTGATTTCCTTCAGTATAAAAATATGGTAGGTGCTTTCCATCAGCCGCGTCTTGTATATATGAATATGGGTACTCTGCAGTCACTTCCTGTCCGTGAATTTACGTGCGGTATGGGTGAGATCCTGAAAACAGGGCTGATCTGTGACGGTGATTTTTTTCATTTCGTATGTCAGAATCAGACAGCCATCAGCAGTCTGGATTTCCATATGATCTCCCGTATGATCCGCAGATGCTGCGAGATCAAAGCCGCTGTTGTGGAACGTGATCCAAAAGAGCAGGGCGAACGTGCACTTTTGAATCTTGGCCATACTGTCGGCCACGCAGTAGAGAAGCTTAAAAATTTTCAGCTTCTCCATGGACAGTGTGTGGGTATCGGTCTGATCGCCGCTGCCTTTCTTTCGATGAACAGAGGTTTATTAACTGCAGAGGAATACGAAGCGATCCGCAGGGGCTGTCAGTCCTATGATCTTCCTCTTTCTGTAGATTCACTGAACGCAGAGGAAGTTCTTGCAGCAACAAAAAAGGACAAGAAGATGGAAGCCGGACATATCAAATTTATCCTGATGGATGGAATCGGAAAAAGTTTTATTGATAAAACAGTTACTGACGGAGAATTACTTCAGGCGATCAGGGAGATTCTTGTATGAAGGTAAATTCAGTAAAACCAACCGGGCTGCACTGGCTGAAGGGGTGTGTTCTTATTCTCCTGCTGACTCTTTTGGATCAGGGGAGTAAGCATCTTGCCCTTACAGGGCTGAAGGGGGGAGCCGGTATCATCCTGGTGCCGGGGGTTCTTCAGCTGCGTTATCTGGAAAACCGTGGAATGGCATTTGGATTATTTGAAGGAAAGATTCCGGTTTTTGTAATTTTATGCCTTTTATTTTTCTGTGTGTTTGCTTATGTATATGCACGGATTCCGGCAACTGCTTATTATCTGCCTCTTGCTTTAACTTCATTGATGATGGTATCCGGTGCTCTCGGTAATTTTATCGACAGGGTATTCAGGGGATATGTAGTGGATTTTATCTATTTTTCTCTGATTGACTTTCCTGTTTTCAATGTGGCGGATATTTATGTCGTATGCAGTGGAATCCTGCTGGTTATACTGGTATGTTTTAAGTACAAAAAAGATGAAGATTACGATTTTTTACGATTAAAAAAGGATTAAGGTTATGGAAATTCTTAAGTATCATGTTTCTGACGGTCAGTCTGGCATCCGGATTGACCGTTATCTTTCTGAAAATAATGAAGAACTTTCCCGTTCCTATATTCAGAAATTGCTGAAAGAGCAGAAAATAATGGTGAACGCTGCTGCTGTTAAAGCAAACTACAGGGTTATGGTAAACGATGATATTTCTGTTGAAGTCCCGGATACGAAAGAACCGGATATTCTGCCGGAAGACATTCCGCTGGATATTCTTTATGAAGATGATGATGTACTTATTGTTAATAAGCCCAAAGGGATGGTCGTACATCCCAGCGCGGGGCATACATCAGGAACACTGGTGAATGCCATTATGTTTCATTGCAGAGATAATCTGTCAGGGATCAACGGAATTTTGCGTCCGGGAATTGTACACCGGATCGATAAGGATACCACAGGAGCTCTTCTTGTATGCAAAAACGACAATGCACATCGTGATCTGGCAGAGCAGTTAAAAGAACACTCTATCAAGCGCAGATACCGTGCAATCGTAGCCGGTGTCATAAAAGAGGATGAAGGTACCATAGAAGGGCCGATCGGCCGCCATCCGGTTGACCGCAAAAAAATGGCAGTTAATTATAAAAATGGTAAAGATGCCGTTACTCATTACAAAGTCTTGGAACGTTTCAGGAATGCCACTTACGTGGAATGCCGTCTGGAGACAGGCAGAACTCATCAGATTCGTGTGCATATGACCAGTATCGGGCATCCGCTGCTTGGAGATGAAGTATATGGATCCGGAAAAAATCCCTATCATCTGCAGGGACAGACACTTCATGCAATGATTCTCGGATTTGTCCATCCAGCTACAGGGGAGCATATGGAATTTGCTGCACCTTTACCTGAATACTTTCTTAAATTATTAGAAAAATTGCGAAAATAGTTTGCATTTTTTATAAAATGTTGTATAATATGACTATCAAATCCTTAACAGAAGGGAGTGTAGATTATGAACAGTACAAGTTCAATTATTACAATAGGTCGTGAATATGGCAGCGGCGGAAGACAAATAGGACAGGCAGTTGCACAGTATTTCGGCATTAAATGCTATGATAAAGAGCTTCTGGAGCATGCGGCGAATGAAAGCGGGATCTGCAAGGAGCTCTTCGAAAATCATGATGAAAAACCAACTAACAGTTTTTTATATTCTCTGGTAATGGATACGTATTCATTTGGCTATTCAGCTTCAGGATTTACTGATATGCCTATGAATCATAAGGTATTTCTTGCACAGTTTGATGCAATCAAGAAACTGGCAGATGAGGGTCCCTGTGTTATGGTAGGAAGATGTGCGGATTATGCGCTGGCAGAATATAAAGACTGCTTCAGTGTATTCGTACACGCAGATACTGACTGGAGGATCAGCAGGCTCTCGCAGAAGCATAATAAGACTGCAAAAGAAGCCAAAGACATGATCACAAAGACGGATAAAGGTCGTTCCAGTTATTACAACTATTACACTAACAAGAAATGGGGTTCTGCTGCAAGTTATAATCTGTGCGTAGACAGCAGCAGACTTGGCATTGACGGTGCTGCGAGGGCAATTATTCAGACTGTTGAGATTTTTGATTCACTGAAGAATAAGTAAGTATACAGAAATAATATTTTATGTAAAAGGACAAACCGAAAGGAATGTCCTTTTTCTGACTTCTGATGGTTTACAATAACAGAATTATGTTTACTAAAATACATCTCAGAACTTGAAGATAAAAATTTTACAGGAATAAAACTATAAAAAAATAATAAAATCCAAAGACATTATTTAGAAAAAATGTTATAATTATGTTCCGGTATATTTCTGAAATTTTCTGTCCGGATTTATACCTGTACGTAATATTTCAGAAGTAGATCATATAAAAAGGAGGATGTTATGAAATTTCGTTGGGACAACCGATATTTGCATGGGGGAGTAACTGCTTTTCTGGTCATTGCTGCCAGTATGCTTTTTTATTACGGCATCTTTCATATGAAGACACTGATCGTTGGGATTAAAACTTTTCTTGGAATCATGGCTCCCATTATTTACGGAGTGATTCTTGCCTATATCTTAAGCCCGCTGATCAATCTTTTTGAACAGAAACTGATTTATCCGCAATTGAAAAAACGGAATATTCAACTGAAGAAAAAGGGAGAACGAGCCGTTCGGTGGGCCTGTGTTCTGTTCTCCATGTTTTTATTCTGGATTATTATTTATGCATTGATCATGATGGTACTTCCGCAGCTGATTCGAAGCGTCATGAGTATTATTTACAGTTTTCCATATTATGTGAAGGTTATTGAGAAATGGCTGAACTCATTTGTAGAGCATGGATGGAATATGAACTCTGATATGATCGATATGATCAATCAGTATTCAACAAAGGCACAGGAGTATCTTACTACCAATATCCTGCCACAGATGCAGGATATGCTCAAAAATATCTCTGCCGGTATTTTTGATATTCTGATCTTTATGAAAAACTTTCTGATCGGTGCAATTGTTGCTTTATATGTACTGGCAGATAAGGAGAAATTTGTTGCCAAGAGTAAGATGTTTGTATATGCTGTATTCCCTCATAAATGGGCGAATCTGATGATTCATTCCATGCGGTTTACCCATAAAACCTTTGGCGGTTTTCTTTATGGAAAACTGGTAGATTCGGCTATTATCGGTGTTCTGTGCTATATTGGTATGCTGATCCTGCATATGCCGTTCCCGATTCTTGTGAGTGTGATCGTGGGTGTAACAAATGTCATTCCTTTTTTCGGTCCGTATATTGGTGCAATTCCATGTATTTTGCTGATCCTGGTGGTAAACCCGATACAGGGTCTTTATTTCGCAATCTTCATTCTGCTCCTTCAGCAGTTTGACGGAAATATCCTTGGCCCGAAAATCCTTGGAGAAACCACGGGCCTTTCCAGCTTTATGGTTATTGTTGCGATTCTGATAGGCGGAGGTCTTTGTGGTATTCCGGGTATGATCGCAGGTGTTCCGGTATTTGCCGTCTTTTATGCTATGGTATGGCGTCTGATCAGCCATTCATTGAGTAAACGGAAAATGCCGGTCGAAGAAGAAAACTATATCAATATTGACTGCCTGGATGTCAGAACCGGTGAAACAATTCCCATAAAAAAAGAAGAAAGGCTTAAGATTTCACCGGAAAAGCTTGCCGAGAACAGAAACAATTTCTTTATGAAAATATGGAATCCTGTTTCGGGGATTGTACTTGCCATCTGGAAATATATTGTAAAGCTGCTTCACATTTTAGAAGATTATATAAAAAAAGTATGGATTACATTAAAAAATAAATAGCTGTACAGCAGAGCGGATGATTTCATCCGCCTGACATTAAAAACAGGGGGAAGAAAAATGAGATTATTAATTCAGCGTGTCAATCACGCACAGGTATCTGCAGAAGGTGAAGTATGTGGAAAGATCGGAAAAGGTCTGCTTGTTTTTATCGGAGTAGGACACAGTGATACAAGAGAGATTGCCGATAAGTATCTGAAGAAGCTTCTGGGGCTCAGGATCTTTGAAGATGCCAATGGAAAAACAAATCTTTCTCTGACTGATATCAACGGAGAACTGCTTATGGTTTCCCAGTTTACTTTATATGCTGACTGCAGGCGCGGAAACCGTCCGGGATTTACCAATGCAGGAAATCCCGATATGGCCAACGAGTTATATGAATATATGATCTGTGAAGCCGCAAAGAGAGTGCCGGTTGTGCAGCATGGGATTTTTGGTGCTGACATGAAGGTTTCTCTTGAAAATGACGGACCGTTTACCATTATTCTTGATGAATCAATTTTATGATATCTGATCATCCTGAAATGCCTTAATCCAGTACAGGAGAATACTATGAAGAGAAAAAAGTTGAATTTACCGGTGTTTCTTTTTATTCTGACACTGGTATTGTGCTGTGCGGCAGTACATTCTTATGTTTTGCCTGTTCAGGCAGCAATAGCTGCAAAAAAACAGACAGGTTTTGTAAAGAAAAACGGAAACTGGTATTTTTATGATGCAAACGGAAAATTAGCCACAGGATGGATTACGACAGCTGCCGGAAATAAATATTATTTCTGGAATGACGGTATGGTCCGTTCCGGTTTTCACAAGGTAAATGGTGTATATTATTGTTTCAGTGATAAAGGCAAAATGTACGGAAACTGTTTCCGCAAAAATGGCAATTCTACATATTACCTTAAATCAGACGGTACGATGGCCAAAGGACGCCTGAAAGTTAAAAGTTACTGGTATTCTTTCAACAGAAATACCGGTCAGCTGGTCAGAAAGGGATGGTATAAGGAAACAGATGGCTCCTACTATTATGCCGCTTCCAACGGGAGACTGGTCACCGGATTCTACAAACCGGATTCCTATTACCGGTATTTTCGCAAGTCAGATTGCAAACTGATGACAGGATGGAAGACGATTAATGGGTATAAATATTATTTTAAAAAGACGAATGGCATCCGTTATGATAATATTATCCTGAAGACAGCTGCCGGAAAACGATATTATTTTGAGTCGGATGGAAAACTGGCCTGCAGCAAATGGGTTACGAAAAACGGTGCTCATTATTATGCCGCTTCAGATGGGGTTCTGGCTTCGGGATGGCTTACTTTGAACGGAAAGAAATACTATATGAACCCTTCTACGTGCAAACGTGAAACAGGTTGGGTATCCATAGACGGAAAGAAGTATTATTTTAATCCTTCCACAGGAGTCATGGAAACAACTCAGTGGAGCGATAATGATAATATTTCTTTCCGCTGGCCACTGAGTTCCGGCTATTCCTATATCAGCAGTTATTTCGGAAAACGTGAGTCTCCGGGGGGCATTGGTTCTACCAACCACAAGGGAATTGATATCCCTGCACCGACAGGCACACCTATTTATGCTGCAGCATCAGGAACGATTGTTGCCATGCTCCCGCCGTCCGCTTCAGGCGGTGCCGGATATTATACAAAAATTAATCATAACAGCAAAGGACTTGTTACAGAGTATATGCATCAGTCAAAATTTAATCCGAACCTCAGCGTTGGCGATAAAGTGTCCAAAGGAGATATTATTGGATATGTGGGAAGTACCGGAAACAGTACCGGGCCACATCTTCATTTCGGAGTTATGGTAAATGGTGTTAATCAGGATCCTCTGAATTATGTAAAGAAACCTTCGTAAAGGAATTTTTTATGGAATCAAAACAGACATATATTTATAAAAGAAAAGCACAATATCATGAAACTGACCAAATGGGTATTATTCATCATTCCAATTATGTAAAATGGATGGAAGAAGCCAGAATCAGATACATGGATCAGATGGGATTCAGTTATAAAAAAGTTGAAGAACTGGGAGTGATCTCACCTGTCGTGGAGATTGCTGTTGCCTACAGGAAACAGGTATTTTTCGATGATGAAATTCAGATCCGTATCAGCATTAAGAGATATAATGGTATCAGTCTGGAATTTAATTATGAATTTTTCAACATAACCAAAAATGAAATCTGTACAACAGCATCTTCCAGACATTGTTTTCTTCGAAACGGAAAATTAATTTCTCTGAGGAAAGACCTTCCGGATCTGGATCATGCGATAACATTGTGTATGTGATAAGCCCGCTCCATAAGAAGATAGAAATATAGATTGGATGAACTGACGAATATGAAGCATATGATAAGAAAGAAATACGAAGGACTGGGAGGAGTCTGCAAAATTCTGCTGACGGCCGGGATCCTCACGGCTTCGGCCGGAATACTGATCGGATGCCAGGCACAGAAAGAGGAGACGAAAAGTGCCGGAGAAACCATCAAAGTCGGTATTGATAAATTTGAACCATACAGCTATCTGGACATCA
>CAVCYJ010000153.1:0-7596 GCA_963605995.1 Holdemanella biformis
CAGTTATTCGGTTATGAGCAAGTAGCGAAGCGGATTGCGAATATCCGCTTGACCCGAATCAGGCAAGCCCCCTGCTTCAATTGCAAGGAGTTATCCATTATAGGTTCGGTTCCATCTGGCACTCAGGTGATATGCACCCTCTCTGAGAGTATAAAGCTCTTTCAGATACTCCACGGTTTCAGGGATTGCCTCCCGGTAGAGCTTCTCCAGCTCCGGCATCGGTCCCTTCGCTTCCCGCACTGCCTCTGCTGTCATAAAGTGCTCGATCACTGATCCAATGGATCTTCCCCCGAGTCTCAGAAGCTTTCCGAGGATTTTTCTTTTCCTGCCATGGTCATCACATACCATAAAATTCGTAAGAAATTTCATCATCTTAACAGAAATATAGATATTTCCGGTCCTCACCAGGGGAATTGCCCTGTGGATTACTCTGGCATATTCCATTTTGGGAATAATTCCGCAGGCCGGATAATAATGATCCGGATCTTTGCCTGTTTTCTCCATAAGCACACGGTCAAACTCCTTTTCCAGAACAATATGAGGAACGATACCCGCATCTGCTGTCTGATTTACATAGGGATGGCATGCGGAATCCAGCATATAATGGCACCCAAATCCCAGCAGGTATGCCAGAAGTGCCTCATCACTGTGTCTTCTCACCTGACGCATACCTTCTTCGAAAAAGGCTCTCGCCTTCTCCTGATGCATCTCAATTCCAAACTGCGTTACCGGGTTCTTTGAAATCATATAATAAAACAATATATCGGGACCGTGCAGACCGATCCTGTACAGATCACCATGTCTGCGTATCACAGCCTTCATATCTGCCGGCAGCTTCCTGTATACTTCCTTTCCAAACAAATCGTGTGCATATGTGGTTGGCATAACCCTTTTTCCTCCTGTTCTTCGCCTGCGGTCATACATCCAGCTTTAACTGTATTTCTTCTTCTGCCTCTGCCTTGAAATCCTCTATCTGAACCGGATCAGGAACAGGCAGAGACTCCAGGTCCTGAACACCAAAGCATCGCAGAAATTCCTCTGTAGTGCCAAGCAGGATCGGACGTCCGGGGGCATCCAGCCGCCCCAGCTCCCTGACCAGATTATATTCTACCAGTTTATTGATCGCATGGTCGCATTTTACTCCCCTGATCTTCTCAATCTCAGCCTTTGTGACCGGCTGCTTATACGCAATAATAGACAGGGTTTCCAGCATGACATCTGAAAGTGCCGGTTTCTGGGGATGCAGTGCGATATTGATCAGATATTCATAATATTCTTTCTTTGTGCACATCTGGAAAGAATTTTCCAGTTCAATGATCTGGATTCCTCTGTCTTCTTCCTGATAGCGGTCCATCATATTGCGGATGATTCTCCCGGTGGTTTTTTCATCTACTCCGATGGCTTTCGCGATCCGCGACAGTTCGACCGAACCGCCCATGGCAAAAAGTATAGCTTCTATAGCTGCTTCTGTCTCCTTAATCTTCACTCAGTCTTCCCCATTCCTACCTGTTATTCTGTTCTTACATCTTTCTGCGCCGGTTACTGTCCATTCTGCCGGACCGGTAAGCTTTCTTCTGTATCCTGCGATTCTTCTTCCGCAAATTCCGTGAGATTTCTCCATGTATCCGGATCTGTTTTTACTTCAACAGAAATATCATCAAACAGACCGTCCTGCTCTACATGGATATGTCCCATTTTGATCAGTTCCAGTATGGACAGAAATGTGACGATCACCTGTACCTTTGAGCACTGGCTTTCCAGAAGTTCACGGAAACTGAACTTTCTGTGAGTGCGGGCGAAATCCCTGATTTCCAGCATCTTATCAGAAAGGCTGACCTCTTCCTTCTCGATCGTGCCGAACTTACTTCGGATCGGATCGACCTTATCTTCCTGTCTGCGGATGATCGACTTATAGATCGCATTCAGTTTCTCCAGCGTCAGTCCCGCCAGAAGTTCCTTCGGATCTACCGGTTCTTTATACTGCATCACCTCATCCGGTATTGTCGGCACTTTAAAAAAGACGTTGGCTGCATCGTCCATTTTATCTTTTAGTTCATAGGACATATATTTGTACATCTTATATTCCAGAAGCTTCTCTACCAATTCTGCGCGCGGATCCTCTTCCTCGCCCTCTTCATTGACCTCTTTCGGGAGAAGCATCCTGCATTTGATATCCAGCAGAGTAGCTGCCATAACCATGAATTCACTCATGATCCCCAGATCTTCATGTTCCATGGCATGAATGTATTCCATATACTGGTCTGTGATCTCTACGATTGGAATATCATAAATGTCTATTTTATTTTTCTCGATCAGATGCAGCAACAGATCCAGCGGACCTTCAAATACTTCCAGTTTTACCGGGATTCCCATAGTGCTGTGCTTCCCTTTCCAATATTTTACTCTTCTGTCAGACGGGGTCTGATATCTACGATCAGCAGTTCTCTTGGATTGTGAAGCCTTACCGGCACCGTATGTTCACCGGTTCCGGCGCTCACCAGCATATGCCGGCCTTCTCTGTGGAAATCTCCGCAGCAGAATGCCGGAAAAAGCTGAAGCTGCGGAGAAAGCAGGCCTCTTCGTCTGCCAAGCCTGATGACTCCGCCGTGATAGTGGCCACTCAGGATCAGATCTGCCCCCCAGTCGAAATATGCATTGCCGTATTTCGGATTATGGGCAAGCAGGATATTCAGAGAGTCCTTTTCCGGTTCTCCGATCAGTTCTCTGATCTCTTCCGTATGAAGCGTTGGAGAAAACGGTTTTTTATAATAAATCAGCGGAATTTCCAGACCATGGATCGTAATATCATTTTTTCCGGTCTGCAGTTTACAGGATTCATTGTGCAGGATATGGATTCCTGCCGCTTTCAGTTCTCTTTCATATTCCAGGTAATCTTCTGCCATAGCATTTTCTTCAGGATTGCTTCTGTACAGCTTATACTCATGATTTCCCAGGGCATAGTAAACCGGATACTGCAGTGCAAGCTTCTTCAGCAAAGCTGCAGCTGTCTTCAGAGATGCGGGTTCACATCTGACGATCATATCACCGGCAATGAGAATCCCGTCAGGTCTGTATCTGTCGATGATTTCCAGAAGTCTTCTGTTCTCCGGGCCAAACTGCATACCATGAAGATCTGCAATTACCGCAAATCTGGCTCCCCTGATATCCTTTATCTTTTCTGCATGAATCGTATAATGTACCGTTTTCAATCTTTTCATATAATTTTTCCCTTATTATTTTTTCAAATCTACGGTATTATTTTCCAAATCCACAGTTCGGAAATGTGCAGACCTCACAGTTCAGACAGAGTCCGCCCTCACCGAGGCGGCTGATCTCATCCGCAGTTATTTCGTCATCTGCCATCAGTCTCGGCAGAAGCAGATCAAAGATAGTATTCTTGGCATACATCACGCATCCCGGAACTCCCAGAACCGGAATCTGCCTGCCGCCTTTTTCGTAATAGGAAACCAGCATCATGGCTCCCGGAAGCACCGGTGCCCCATAAGAGACAATACGGGTTCCTGCCGCCCTGATCGCACCCGGGGTCCTGTCATCCGGGTCGACACTCATGCCGCCGCTGCATACCACGATATCAGCTCCGTTCTCTATAAAACCTAAAATATCTGCTGTGATCTGCTCCCTGTCATCCCCGGGCAGAGTCTGTCCCAGGATTTCTGACGGAAATGCTGCAAACTTATCCTTCAGTACAGGCGTAAATGTATCTCTGACCAGACCTTTCTGCACTTCACTTCCGGTTGTTACGATTCCCACTTTTTTCTTTTTATACGGAAGGATGGAAAAAACTGGCTGACCGCCCGCCACTTCTTTTGCGCGGTCCATCTTTTCCTTCTCAATGGCCAGCGGGATGATCCTGGTCCCTGCAAGCTTATCTCCTTTCTTTACAGGAAAGTCACCGTGCCGGGATGCGATCATCATTTCGCCAAGCGCATTGACTGCGTTCAGGGCATCTCTGCGAATTTTGAACACACCATCAATATCTGCGATCAGCTCGATCTTTCCCTCTTTTATCTCAGAGCCATGCATGGTGTCTGAATCCCCGGCACAGATCTGATAAAGAATCTCTGCCCCTTCGTTCTCATGAAGGATCCCCTCTTTCTTTTCCCATACATATAAGTGTTCTTTTCCTACAGAAAGTAAAAGGGGAATATCTTCTTCTCTCACGATATGCCCCTTCTTAAAAAGCACCCCTTTTTTTACATCTTTGATGATCTGTGTGATATCATGACATAAAATATGGCCAATCGCATCTTCTGTACGGATTTCTTTCATTAACATATACCTTCCTTTATCTTTTTACCGCCTGTAATTACCCATTTGAAGTTTATTATACATCGTATCTATGACTTTTGTCAAAAAATATGTTCGTGCAAATTTACACTTTAGTTATGCATATGTTACTGTTCACACACCACTGTCCCGCGAGGTGTTTTTTGTGAACAAAGTTCACAGAAAACCCGAGACATACCGCGCGAATTTATGCTTCCAGCATAAATTCTGTGCATCGCGAAGCGTGTTACTGTGAACGGAGTGAACAGTAACATGCATATGTTTGCAGTACAGCCTTTAATGCATCCGCATAAGTCGCTTTCTGTACTGTTCTGCCATATAAAATATCCACTCTGCCCAACTCTTTGCCTCCGGCAGAATAGATCATTTCTCCTGCTTTGCTGCCTTTTTTGACAGGCGCATCTGCCTCGCGGTGAATGCGCAGCTTTTTCTTTACATCAGATATAGCCTCTCCGTCTGTGCCAAGGTACTGAAACTGCTTCTGATAAGTGAGGGGCACTGTTTTTTCTTTTCCTTTTTTTACCGGGACCGCCGGAAGCTCCTGCATTTTTTCATCTATGTAGAGACTGCATCTGGAAAAACCATAGTTAAGCATGGATGCTGCATCTCTGAAGCGTACTTTATAGTCCGGTGCTGCCATTACTACCGCGATCAGGGTAATCCCGTTCCTTTCTGCCACAGCACTCAGACAGTATTTCGCAATACTGGTGCTTCCTGTTTTCAGCCCTACACATCCCTCGTAGCTGCGAATCAGTTTGTTGGTGTTCGTAAGGCCGAATTCACTGGACCCCTTCCTGGTTACATGGGTGATATTTTCCATCCAGACAGAGGAATATTCCAGGATCTTCGGATACTTCGTGATCAGTTCACGGCTCATGACGGCGATATCTCTGGCTGTTGTATAATGGTTTTCGGATTCTGTCAGACCGCAGCAGTCTTCAAAGTTTGTGTTCTTCATTCCAAGCCCTGCCGCCCGTTCATTCATGTGCCGGACAAATTCCGGTTCACTGCCACAAATGTGCTCTGCCATAGCTACACTGGCGTCATTTCCCGAGGCAATCACAATACATTTGATCAGTGTTTCCGCTGTTTGGGTTTCTCCCTCTTCCAGAAAAACCTGAGAACCGCCCATTGACCTGGCATATGCACTGGTTGTAACAATATCATCCATCTTCAGGCTTCCCTTTTCCAGTGCATCAAAAATCAGGATCAGCGTCATGATCTTTGTGATACTGGCCGGGCTTCTTCGGGTATCCTGGTCTTTCTGATAAATGACAGTTCCTGTCTGAGCTTCCATCAGGATTCCGGAGGGGGCCTGGATCAGATCTGCGTTTTGTGTCTGCTGTCCGCTGTCCTCCGGTGCGTTTTCATCTGTCGGGCTGTTCTGCGCCCCGGCCGACAGCGGCATCAGAAGCATACTAAACGATATGATCCATGTACATATTAATGAAATCCATTTTTTTGCCATATTTTCACTCCGGCAGATATGTTCTGTTCTATTATAAAGATTTTTTTCCGGAAATATGCCTGCCAAACATCCTGCAATGAATTCTCTGTACCATAAAAAGACCGCCTGACGGCGGTCTGCAGGTTATTAAAGCATCGGTGCAAACACGCGGAAAATATTCTGCATCATCCGCACCCATATATTTCTGTTCAGGCAGAATCCCAGTTCTACCGGACGACAGTATTCCATTGTCTGGACAAAGTCATCCTTGATATCCTGTATGACTCTGTTCTTATAAATCCATACACCATCCTCAAAATGAAGATACAGGCTTCGATAATCCAGATTGATCGTTCCTACCACGCCAATCTCGTCATCACACACAAAGGATTTCGCATGGAGGAAGCCGGGCTGATATTCATATATCCTTACTCCTGCCTCAAGCAGCTGTTTATAATAGGACTGTGTCAGGAGAAACACCAGCTTTTTGTCCGGGATCCCCGGAGTCATGATACGCACATCCACACCGCTTTTGGCAGCCAGACAGAGGGCTGTCATCATTTCATTATCAATGATCAGGTACGGAGTACAGATGTATACATAATTTCTGGCTTTATTAATAATATTCAGATATACATTCTCACCGACAATCTCCATATCAAGCGGAGTATCACAAAACGGCTGGATAAATCCGTCACTCTCAAATTCCTGTTCATGATATCTGTGTGGAAAATATGCTTCGTAATCCACGCGTTCATCTGACCTTCCGATCACCGCCCACATATGAAGAAACATAACCGTCATATTCCAGACCGCTTCTCCTTTCAGCATAACTGCCGTGTCCTTCCAGTGACCGAAACGTTCTTTCTGGTTAATATATTCATCTGCCAGGTTGATGCCTCCGGTAAATCCCACCCATCCGTCTATAATGCAGAGTTTCCGGTGATCCCGGTTATTCTGAATGATATTCAGAAGCGGACGGAACGGATTGAATACCTGACATGAGATTCCCTTGGCACGGAGTTCTTCGGAGTATTTGTGAGGAAGCGTGGTAAGGCATCCAAATCCGTCATAAATCAGACGGACATCCACTCCTTCCGCTGCCTTCTCCTCCAGGATATGAAGGATCGTCTGCCACATGATACCGTCATTGATAATAAAGTATTCAATAAAAATATATTTCTTCGCCTGCTTCAGTTCCCGCACAAGCACAGGAAACATGTCATCTCCCACCTGAAAATACTCTGCCGTAGTATTCTCATGAACCGGGAATCTGGAAATATCTGAAATATATCTGGACTGGTTTGCCGCCGAAGGATCCAGCTCTTCCAGACGCCCCCTCGTTTCCGGCCGGTCCCTCAGATACTCTCTGCTCTCTTCTACCCTTCGTTCAAACTGCTGCTGCATGATCGCGGCAATCCTGGAACGTCCAAAAACCAGATACAGGACAACTCCCAGGATTGGCAGCACCAGGATCAGAATTGTCCATGCCAGTTTATATGACGGATTGATCTCCCTGTTCAGAATCCACAGTACGATTATGATCCCTGCCAGTTTCAGCAGGATATCTACATATTTCGAAAAGGTTGCCAGTCTCATCACCATGGTCATAAGCCAGCCAAACTGTATCAGTATGGCTACAGCTACATAGAATACCCTGTTAAAAAGCAGCTTGGCAATTTTCTTTAAAAATAACAGGATCCAGTTTTTCTTTTCTTTCAGTTTTTTGTTGTTCTCCGGCTTCAAGATTACTTCCTTCCCCTGATATGATAAAAATCCCTGACGGACTGCCAGGGATTTTTGCGCACAATTAATTATATTTACGTTTTCTTGCGGCTTCA
>CAVCYJ010000154.1:0-7587 GCA_963605995.1 Holdemanella biformis
CACATAAGCATCAGAGATGCAATTTATATTGTACTTTGTAGGCAAAGGTGTCTGGCAGATGAAAATCTGTACAGGCACTTTTTTTACGATTATCTGTACGAAAGGGAGCGTTGACTATGGCAGAAAGAATAAAAGAACATCCGATACTTGGCGTTCAGAAAAAGGGTGAACCGGTCAGATTTACTTTTGACGGAAAGGAGCTGGAAGGAATGGAAGGAGAACCTATTGCCACAGCATTAAAGGCAGCTGGGGTGATGGTTCACAGATATACGAAAAAAGAACATAAACCGCGGGGGATATTCTGTGCGATCGGAAGATGTACCGACTGTGTTATGGTTGTGGACGGAGTACCGAATGTAAGAACCTGCATTACACCGCTTAAGGCAGGAATGGATGTAAGAACGCAGTATGGTGTCAGCGATAAACCATTTTCAGAGCAGTAAAGTTCAAGGAGGACATAAGGATGAAGAGATATGATTTAATAATTGTCGGAGCTGGTCCTTCTGGTCTGTCTGCGGCAATCGAGGCGGCAAAAAGAGGGCTGAAGGTTGTTGTATTTGATGAGAATGAGAAGCCGGGCGGACAGCTGTTCAAGCAGATCCATAAGTTTTTTGGATCAAAAGAACATCGTGCAAAAGTCAGAGGTTTTGTGATCGGTCAGCAGCTTCTGGATGAAGCTGACAGGGTCGGTGTTGAAGTGGTGCTTAATGCAACTGTTATTGGCTTATATCAGGATAAAGAGATTGTTGTCAGGGAAGGTGATGAGATCAGGCATTTTAAGGGAGATGCGATCATCATTGCAACCGGAGCTGCAGAGAATATGGTAACATTTCCGGGCTGGACACTTCCGGGTGTAATAGGTGCAGGAGCCGCACAGACGATGATGAATCTGCATGGCGTTTTACCGGGAAAGAAGGTACTGATGCTTGGTTCTGGTAATGTAGGTCTGGTGGTTTCCTTCCAGCTTATGCAATGTGGATGTGAGGTCGTTGCACTTGTCGATGCGGCCCCAAGAGTTGGAGGGTATGGAGTACATGCGGCAAAAGTAGCAAGAACCGGAGTACCATTTTATCTGTCACATACAATCGTCGAGGTGGAAGGAGAAGAATGTGTGACCGGAGTAACGATCGCAGAAGTTGATTCCAGTTTCAGATTCATTCCGGGAACAGAGAAACATTTTGATGTGGATACGGTCTGTCTGGCAGTTGGACTCTCACCGATGTCCCAGCTTCTGAAGATGGCAGGCTGTGAGATGGAAGATAACCCGAAGAGGGGCGGCCAGGTTCCAATCTGTGATGAATATGGAAGAACCTCCCTTCCAGGCGTATTTGTAGCTGGTGACGTATCTGGTATTGAAGAGGCATCGTCCGCAATGATAGAAGGACGTATGGCAGGAATCGCGGCTGCTGAATATCTGGGTTATATCGGCAAACCGGAAATGGATGAAGAAATGCAGACACTTGATAAAGCACTGGATGGTCTGCGTCAGGGAATGTTTGCACCGAAGAACAGAGGAAAAGCGATTGAAAAAACTGATGAGGGAATTCCGGTTTCTGTAAACCTTCTGAAGCATGGATTTGTCGCAGATGACGAAATAGAACGCTTCCCGGGTGTGACACATAAGGTCGGAGTTCATCCGGTAATGGAATGTACACAGAATATTCCGTGTAATCCATGCCAGGATGCCTGCCCGAAGGGATGTATTTCCATTGGAGCAGATATTACTTCTTTACCGATCGTTGTAGAAGATTCCCAGTGTGTCAACTGTGGCATGTGCGTTGCAAGCTGTTCAGGACAGGCAATCTTTCTTGTCAACGAAGACTGCGGGGATGGTACCGCAACGATCACAATCCCATATGAATTTCTTCCACTTCCGAAAGAAGGCACAAAGGGAGCTGCACTCGGCAGAAATGGACAGAAAGTATGTGAGGCAGAGGTTGTTTCTGTAAAGAGCAGTAAGGCATATGATAAAACAAACCTGCTCACCATGAGCGTTCCAAAAGAATATGCGATGAAGGCAAGGTTCTTTAAGGCAGAGTAAACATATACGGTTCAATTACAGGAGGAAAGAAGCATGAACGCAGTAAATGACAGATCAAGAGATATTGGTCCTTTTGTTCCGGGACCGGATGATGATATGCTGATCTGCCGTTGTGAAGAGATCACAAAGGGCGAGATCAGAAAAGCAGTTCACGAAGGGATGTGGACGATCACAGAAATCCGCAGATATTTAAGAACAGGAATGGGACTGTGCCAGGGACAGACCTGTGCAAAACTGGTGAAAGGAATTGTGGCACGAGAACTTGGAATATCACCGGCAGAACTGGAACCGGCTACATCGAGGGTCCCAATGCGTCCGATCGAGATGTATATATTTGCAAATGAGGCGAAGGAGGATGGAGCACATGAATAAAACAGCAGAAGCAGTGGTTATCGGCGGCGGTATCATTGGCTGTGCGATCAGCTATTATCTTGCAAAACGCGGTGTGAGTGTGATCTGTCTGGAAGGTTCGGATCACTTTGGAAATGGCGGCTCCAGCAGAAATGGTGGCGGTGTAAGGCAGTCAGGAAGAGATCCGAGAGAACTTCCGCTTGTAATGTATGGAATAAAAAATTTCTGGCCGACACTTTCGGAGGAACTTGAGGTTGATTGTGAATATCATCAGGATGGCAACCTCAGACTGGGAAAGACAGAAAAACACAGACAGATCCTGACTGGTCTGACAGATCGTGCCGTTAAAGTAGGACTGGATGTAAAAATGATCGATGGAGATGAGGTGCGCAGGATCAATCCTTATCTTTCAGATGAGGTTACATGTGCAAGCTGGTGTCCGACAGACGGACATGCCAATCCACTGACAACAACTCTGGGATATTACAAAACGGCGAGAAAGCTTGGCGTACATTTTATTTCCGGTGAAGAAGTCGTGGAGCTTAAGATGATCAGAGGAAAACTCCGTCAGGTGATCTGTGCATCCGGAGACGTATTTGAAGGTGAAACAATCGTGCTGGCAGCAGGTTACGAATCCAGAGCGATCGCGGGAACTGTTGGCATTGACATTCCGATGCAGAAATCTATGCTGGAGGCACTTGTTACAGAGGCGGAACCGCATATGTTTGACCAGATGCTTGGAACCGCAGAGGCAGATTTCTACGGTCATCAGACAAAACATGGCTCATTTGTGTTCGGTGGCTCTTCAGGACTTGAGGGATACACGAAGGATAATGGCACACCGGTCTGTTATTCAAAGACAGCCCCGTGTATCTGCCGCGGTATCATGAAATATTTCCCTGATCTGGCTAATGCCAAGATCGTAAGAACATGGGCCGGATGGATGGATCGCTGTGCAGATGGTGTTCCTGTACTTGGAAATGTGGGAGAAGTTCCGGGTCTGGTTCTTGCCTGTGGATTTTCCGGACATGGATTTGGAATCGCACCGGGAGCTGCTGACCAGCTGGCAGAGCTTATAACAACAGGAAAAACAACAGTTGATCTGAGTGACTTGCGTTACGACAGATTTAAAGCTAAAATATAATAAAATATTTTAGGAGAAATTGTATGATCTGGAAGAAAGACAGGCTTTGTCCGATACAGCCGTATTTTGTGTTTGATACACGGGACTTTTATCAGGAAATATATCTGAGACAGGGGATATCACATTTTTACAGTTACCATATTGATAAAAATGCCCCGCTGAGGATTGTTCCGGATGGATGTATCGACCTGTTTTTTGAATCCGAAGAAGGACGCATGCAGGGATATGTATGTGGAACGACACTGAGCTATACCTGCGAAGCGTGCAAAGGAAGAGATGAAGTGTTTGGAATCCGGTTTATGCCGGGAGTCCAGCCGAAACTTATCAGCTGTACCATGAGGGAGTTGCTGGGGGAAAGAATTCCGATAGAATCCGTTTTGAAAGGTGACGACAGATGGCTTAAAAAACTGGAAGAAGAACATGATTTTTACCAGAAGATCCGTGTCTTTATTGAGGCATATACTAAAGCAGAAAAACAACGCAAAAAACCATTTGGGAAACAGGAGCTTGTGCAGTCGGTCAAACAGATGGTATATGCATCGGACGGACAGGTAAAAGTCAGAGACATGGAAGAACAGACAGGGTATTCCACACGTTATATCAATAAAGCATTTATTGAAGAGATGGGATTTTCACCGAAGACATTCTGCAAGATCATCCAGTTTCAGAGAACACTGGAATTCCTGAATTACGGTGCACCGGACAAGATGACAGATGCGGCCGTGTTCCTTGGATATTATGACCAGTCCCAGTTTATACACGATTTCTCGAGATATGCAGGGATCACACCTAAGAAATATCTGAAGATGACAGAAGAACTGAACTATAAAAACAAAATTATACAGAAACCATAATTGACAAAGGCGTCTGACTGATAAGGTCTTTTGTTTCAGAAATGGAGGAAATGAGATGGGATTTTCACAGATTGAAGTAGTGACATCGCTGAACCGTTTAAACAGCTTAAAGGCAGCTCTCAGTAAGCTTGGAGTCAGTGGAATGACAGTCATACAGGCACTTGGCTGCGGGGCACAGAAAGGAACACCTGAATATGAGGCAGAACAGAATGTAGAGATGGAGCTGCTGCCAAAACAGATGATTTTTATCGTGGTAAAAGATGAGTTTGTTGATACTGTAGTAGAGACAGTAAAGAAAGAGTTGTATACCGGCCATATCGGAGATGGAAAAATTTTTGTCGCACCGCTGACCAATATCATCAGAGTTCGGACCGGGGAAGAGGGCGAGGACGCATTGTAGGGATTAGGAGCAGGAACTGCGAGGAGGAATTCATATGAATGAAAAGAAACTTGGACTGCCGAGTGTTGTATCTACAGGAGTCGGACTGATCGTTGCAACCAGTTGCCTGATGTCACTGGGGCAGGGTGCCGGAATGCTGGGGACAGGATTTATTATCTCCATGATCCTGGCATGTGCGATCAATATATGCACAGCACTTTCCATGGCAGAACTAAATGCGCTGATGCCTAATCTGACAGGGGGACTTGCACAGTACACACTTGCCGGAATTGGACCTTTTGTAACAATTGTGACGATGGTTGGAGGTTATATCGTATGTCAGTCAATCGCCGGATCAGTAGAATGTGCAATGTTTGGAAATGCGATTAATTCTGTATTTCATACAGGAGTGCCGTCCAGCGTATTCTGTATCCTTTTGCTGGTAATCCTGATCATCGCCAATCTGCTTGGAATTGACATGTTTGCCAAAATACAGAATGTCGTTGTATATGGTCTGATTTTTTCGCTCGCTGCAATGGGGCTGCTTGGGATCTTTGGACTTGGAACAGGAGAAAAGGTACAGCAGTCAATGAATCTGGCAGGATCCTTTACCGATACTTTTTCTCTTCTGGGACTTGCTTTTTTTCTTTTTATCGGGAGTGAATTTGTTATTCCTATTTCCAGGAATGTAAGAAATGAACGGAAAAATGTACCGCTTGGGATGGTACTGAGCCTTCTGATCATTCTTGGCATGCAGACACTTATTGTCCTGGGGATGGGAAGGTATTGCAAATGGGAAGACCTGGCAGACAGTGCTTCACCTCATATCCTTTATGGATCATCACTCCTTGGATATGTCGGTTCACTGTGGATGATCGTAGTTTCTGTATTTGCTGTCATCAGTACAGTAAATTCAGCGATCAGTTTTCTGTCTTATATGTGTGCTGGTATGGCAAAGATCAGCCTGATGCCGGAAATTTTTCTGAAGAAAAATAAACGAGGCTCTTATTATGTGGGAATTCTGATGATCGGCATCATTATGATCGTTGTCAATGCGACAGGACTTTCCACCAGTGATTCCCTTTCTTTTATGATCACATTGGCGATCGTATTCTGGATGGTATCATATGTGATCTCAAACTGTATTGTGCTGATTTTCAGAAAAAAACTGCCGAAAGCACCACGGACGTTTAAAACGCCGGCAGGAGCACTGATTCCGGTAATAGGAATTATTGGAAATTTGTTTATGATCTGGAATATTGACGGTGATCCGGCTGTCCGGACAAAGATATTTATGATCGATGGTGTGATTTTCCTAGTGCTGGCAGTTTATGCGGTATTCTGGTGTAAATATAAATTAAAGAAACCGATGTTCAGGTCGGTTGCAATGCATGAAGTGATGGCAATGGAGAATCCACTGTATCTTGCAGGACATAAAAATAATAAACATAACAGTTAAGAAGAATAAACAGGAGGAAGATGAAATGAACAGTTCAAAAATTGATTTTTTATATTTAAGTGAAGAGGATATGATCGCAGCCGGTGTTAAGGATATGAAAAGCTGTGTAGAAGCAATGGAAGAAATGTTTAAACTCATGAAAGTTGGAAATTATCGTATGGGCGGGGCAAATGGAAACTCTCACGGAAGTATGGTCATGTTTCCGGAAAAATCACCGTTTCCGGAAATGCCGGTAGATGGTCCTGACCGTCGCTTCATGGCAATGCCGGCTTATCTGGGAGGAAGATTTGATATGGCGGGCATGAAATGGTATGGTTCCAATGCGGCCAACAGGGAAAAAGGTCTTCCAAGGTCCATTCTTATGCTGACGCTGAATGACAAAGACACAGGAGCACCGCTGGCATACATGTCGGCCAATATTCTGTCAGCATACCGTACCGGAGCAGTACCGGGAGTCGGATTTAAATATTTTGCCAGAGAAGACGCAGAGACAATTGGTATCATCGGACCTGGTGTCATGAGTAAGACTGCACTGGCAGCAGCAGTAGCAGTAAGACCGACTCTGAAAACGGTCAAAGTAAAAGGCCGTGGAAAAGCCTCTCTTGACAAATTTATCAATCATGCAAAGAAGGAATATCCGGAACTGGACATCTATGCAGTGGATACGATCGAAGAAGCTGTCCGTGATTCAGATATCGTATCTGTATCTACTTCATCACCGACCGGTGATCCGTCTTTATATCCATATATAGCTGAGGAATGGATCAAACCAGGTGCGATCATCGAGTCAACAGCTGCATTACGGTTTGATGATGATTTCATTATCAACCGTGCGCGGACTGTGACAGATAATATTATGCTTTATGAGGCGTGGGAAGAGGAAATGAAGCCAAATGCATACAATACGATTCCGATCCCGGCTGTTCATGTGGAAGATCTGATCGAAGAAGGTAAAATGAAGCCGGAGCAGATTGATGATCTTGGAGATGTCCTGCTTGGAAATGTTCCTGTACACAGAAAGGAAGATGAAATTGTGATCTATTCGGTAGGAGGCATGCCGACAGAGGACGTTGCGTGGGGAACTGTTGTATACAGAAATGCACTTGAGATGGGAATCGGAACGAAGCTGAATCTCTGGAATACTCCTCAGATGATGGTATGATAAAATTCCAGCCGGAGTGATTTCCGGCTGGAGTCTTTGCTATCCGCGGTAGATTATTTTTCCATCGCAGATCGTGTAGTGGATCTTTCCATAAAGTTCTGCACCTTTGAACGGGCTGTTGGAGGCTTTGGAAGCAAAGTCTGTGACGGTCCATTTTTCGTTCGGATCGAAGATCACGAAATCAGCAGGAGCGCTGA
>CAVCYJ010000155.1:0-7579 GCA_963605995.1 Holdemanella biformis
ACTTCCAACAGCGAAAGAACTATTATTGACGTACATTTGGGCTTCTGCCTTATATTTGGGTGTTATCAAAAACGCGGCAGCGGAAAAAGCCAAAACTCCTCCGATAATCGCTGCAAGTGCAATAATCCACGCTTTTTCCCACAATCCCTCAAGTAGTTGTAACAAATCAAGTTCATAGTGCCCTTTCTGTTTTTCCATAATTATCTTTCTCCTATCAAAAATTGTTTCGCTTTCTTTCTCAGTACAGTTATCATATTACGGTGTAAAATAATACATATTCCGAATATTCCGGCACACATTCCCCATGAGATCCCCATGGTCAGATGAGTACCCACACACATCAGTACTGTCTCTGCTATAATCAGTAAAAAGGGAAATATAAGCCGTTTCAAATGCAGCTCCATTGAAAGCCTTCTCTGAACATTGACAGTACGGTGAATTAAGATCGCCGTATAACAAAATACACTTGCAATCAAAACACCCCAAACCCCGAGAAGTCCAACTAAAGCAACTGCTGTCACCAGGTTGATGACAGCTCCCAGTGCCATACCTCTCATTGCCGCTTTTGTAAGCTTGCAGGCTATAAGAATAGAGCCAAAATAAGCGGAAAGACTGAGTATAATAACCGACAGCATCATCAGTGGAATATAATGTCTTGCCTCAAAAAATTCATTTTTCAACGTTATCTTTGCCAAAACAGGTGTGATGGCAATCGCTGCAGCACCAAAAAGAAAGATCGCCACAGAATAAAGCTTCCAGACATTTTCATAAAAAGCATTTTGATCACCGCTTTCATACTCTCTTGCAGAATTAAGCTGCCAGGCCTGCTGAAAAATACCTGAAATAACTGAGATAACTGCCGGCAGCTTATTGGCAGCCGTATATAATCCGGCAACTCCAGCTCCGCAGGCAAACAGAACAACATACCTTCCTGACATACTCGTAATCCACCATGCCACATTGTTAAATATCAGCGGAATTGAAAATTGCAGCATTTTTACAAGCAGAGCCTTATTTCTTTTGCGGAGCATAAGCCGTTTCGGTATTTTTGCACCGATCAACAATACAACAGCGGATGCAGTATGGGCACAGCTCAAAGCTGTCAAATATCCCCGGACACCAAAGTTAAAGCACACAAGAAAAAGCCAGCTGAATATTGCAAGCGAAAACGCATTGACCACTCCACTGAAAGAAAACAGCTTTACATAACCTGATCCACGTACATAGTACGCAAAGAGCATACGCAGCGAATATGCAGAAAGTACAAATAACAAATCGTAAGTATACGAGTATCCAATAAATCTCTGAAAGATTGGAGTAACTGCAAAAATTCCCAGAAAAATTTTGCACACCAGTCCTGTACTCTCGTATAAAATTGCATCCAGATCACTGTCAGGGTCAACTGCAAACCGAAAAACTCCTTCGTAAACAGCCAAAGTTACAACAGGGAAGAGCATTTCTGACAGATTATTTAAAAGTTCTGCCGTACCGTAGGTTTCAGTTGTCATCGCCGATGTATAAAGCGGCAGAAGACAATATTGAATCAGCTTCACAAGTAAATTTCCGATTGCAAAAACGCCTATATCCGAAAGGAGCCGAAGATATTTGTTATTTTGAAGCCATTCTTTTTTTCTCAGCATTTTTCAGTTTTAGCCTCCTGTATTTCTTCTTCAGTAATGATGGCATCAAAAAATAAAACCTGTCCATCAGTAGTCTTATCCGATGCTTTAACGATGGATGCACAGGTGAAGCCTTTAATGCAGACAGAGAAAAAATGTCCTTCCCTTTAAGAAATTCCTTCCAGAACTGATCACTCCCCCCGGCCTTCTGCGTCGGCATTGTAAGCGGTTGATTTCCTGCTGCCGCTTCGCTCATCGTCTTTTTTGTATAAACCGCTTCTGTTTTTATCTTTTCAAACAAAGACTTCCCTTTACTGGAATTTACCATAACAAGACTGATTCCTTTGTTATCATCAAAAAAGCGATATTTTTCCGAAATATATCCCCAGAAATCTCCAAGCGTTATATCTGTGCCTCTGGAAAGACTGGCATAACGGCAATTATAGCAACAGCTGTTCAGATCATAGTCTCCCAGAAATAGCCTCAGATATGGATCGGTATACATATCGCTTATGTATTCTTTCCCACTTTCAAAGGTAAGCTTCATACTAAAAGTCTCCCATGAAGGATTTTTTTCACGGAAAGAAATATTTTGGATTCGATCGTTTTGTTCCATCGCCAGCAAATATGTTTTTAAAACCGTCGGAGAAGGAACTCCGTGACATACAAAATCAACAAGATAAAGGTTTTCCGGCTGACTGCCAAGGAAATTACCAAGTCCTGCACACTGGCATGGTGTTCCGGAAAAAAGTACCATTCTTCCTGTCTCTATTTCTTTTTTCACTTCTCGATATGTATTGCCAATATGGCTCTGCACATACTTTGAACCCGACATAGCTCGAAGTTCCTCCGGGGTTTCAGCCATTCGATGCTGCACAACACCTGTTTCAGTGTCATAAACAGCTCCGAAAATGACACCGTTTTTTTTCAGCACAGCCTCCGCGAACAGTGTAAACATTCCACCGGATGCACTGTATCGACGAACATTTCTGTCCTTATTCCAACAGGCAAATACTTCAGGTGTCACAGAAATCTGCGGCGGATGGTTAACAGGACACACCTTTTGGCAAAGACCACAGTTAACACAGCTCTCTTCATTTATAAACGGAACATAAAAGCCTCTTTCATTTTGCCTTTCGCATATCGCATTACGGGGACAAATGTTAAAACATGACATACATCCCGTACAGTTTTCTGCTTTGCATATTTCCATTATCGCAGCCCTCCGTTATCTGTCTTCTATCAATGCCTTTAACCGGTTATAGTAATTCTTTTGAAAGTAAGCTTCTTTGGGATATTCCAATTTTTGCTTCAACATCTCAGGAATAATCCGCTCTGCTTCCTCAAGGGTATCCGAAACCTTAA
Organism: Holdemanella biformis; assembly: GCA_963605995.1. GTDB lineage: Bacteria > Bacillota > Clostridia > Lachnospirales > Lachnospiraceae > Blautia_A. The sequence goes on from CAVCYJ010000155.1 coordinate 2,985, forward strand.
CATAATCTGCCATATATGGTGCAAACCATTCAGCTCCGGTAATTACTTTATGATCGGTTGTTTTCAAAATAACAACCGGAGTTCCTGCAATCAGAGAAAAAATCGTCCCATGATAACGATCCGTTACAATTAATTGGTATCTCGAATATTCCTCAATCGTTTTTTCTATAAATGCACGTACAGCATCCCTGTTTTCCGCATCCTGAAGTTTTACAGTTGTATCGGTTTTGCTGACAGATACATACTTCTCTGTACGCTGCATAAGCTCATTCATATTTTTTTCGGAATATAACCGTTCCCAGTCATCACGAACACAGAACAGAACTCCGTTACGCTTTCTGTCATATCTTCTTGTTCCGATCAATGTTGTAACAATATCCGGAAACAGATCCATCTGCGTATTGCCGAACATTCTCTGAGCCGTTTCATAAGAAACTCTGTCCCTTGCCAAAAGCAGAAGATTTTTCCTGTCCTTATAGGTGCCTCTTGCCCAGGTTCTTTGTTCTTCTGTCTGATAAAAGATTGTTTGCGGCAAAAGTACAATACGATTATCCGGGAACGCATCCATGATCATTTTTCGCATAAGTTCATTTTCATGTACACTGGTCATCGTATAACCACTCTGAAAAATAATCAGCTCATCAGAATCCACGGATTTTTTTAAAACTGACAGCATCCTGTCTCTGTCAAAATAAAAATCTCTGCTCGACAGCTCCAGAATATAATCATTCGGATAATTCTTATGCAGCCAGTCCAACGTACACATTGTTTGTGCCAGATCACCAAGGTTTGAATGGACTGCCACACAGCAATACCAGATTATCTTTTTCCCCGAACTGCGGACATTCTCAATCTCACGCCATTTACATTCTGCCTTTTTCTTTCTGTCAGGATAAGACATCGTCTGCTTAACCCAGTTAAAGCAGCTTTTTGAAATCTCAAACACATACCTGTTATGGGCCAGAAAACGTTTTACATCAAAAAAATTCATAATCTACCTCTCTTTCCACATTGGTATATACGGAACTACCTCTCCGAAATTCTTGATCAGGCATACTATAAAAGGGGCAAGCAGTATCAAAAGCAGGGCAAAATAAACCGGATAATAAAAACGATATCGCCTGAACTTCCCAAAGGCATTCGGAATCAGACAGATTGAATGAATCTGATAAAAATACAAAGCCCTCGACATTGCCTCAAAACTACCGCTTAAAATACCCATTAGAGCTCCTGCAGTTACTGCTATCGTCAGATAACGAAGATGAGAACATTCCACATCCTCTATATTGATTCCTTTTAATATATTGCTTTGCAATATAACTGCCATAATTGCAACCAGAAAATAAAACAACGCAAGAAACATAACAGAACCGCCGGATTTGTTATATACCGAAAATTCTCCACCCTGCAGATAAACCTGATATCTCGGAAATAAAACAGAAAACACACCAATAATCTTTGTAAAACCAATGCTGAATAACAAAACCGCTGCTGATGTGACAGCCATATACATATAAAATTTTTTTGTTATAATTTTATTCTGGTCTATTATCAAGAGTGGCAGCGCAATAACTGTCAGATTGTGAATTCCTGCTGCCAGAAGGAAAAACACAATACTAAGAACAAACACTTTTTTCTTCCTGCAGCATAGAGCAAGCAAAAAGAGAGCAACCGCCAGAAACTGACGTGAAAGATTATAAGTATGCAGATAGAAAAACAACGTTACATAGCAATAAACTGAAACAACTGCATTATCTGAAAAATAATAGATGTACAAAGCGACCGATCCTGTAATAATAAACGCGGTTATAATCAACATCAGTCTATAGTCACCAAAAAGGCTTACAATCTTACAAAGAATACCGTATACAGGCGCACCTTCAACAGTTTCTGTAATTTCTTTCCATGTGTCGGCTCTGGCTATGATACGAAATTTTTCCCGATAAATATAAATATCTTTGCCTACCGTTTCTGCACGAACAGCCATCAGCAAAAAGAGATCTACAAAAGAGAGTAACAAAATTATCCTTTTCCCCCATCTGATCTCAGAGACACGGTAAAAAAACACTCCCATAGTTAAAATGTAAACAAGTGTCATATAGTAAATTGCCAACTTTGCTACAATCCTTTCTGCTATAATCTCTACCTGTTATAGCTTTTCAATCTACCAATTAAAGCGAAAAACAACTTTTCTCCGCCATAAGAACATAAGACGACAATCTTATTTTCCATTCGGCATTCTGAAAAAAGCAGGCCGCTCCGAAGTTCTTTTACTTTTTGAAAAATACTGTGCCTCAATGCATCCCACTCAGATTCGGCAGGCAGCTGAAGCAGGATATGACAGTATGCACTGATAACACGAGAATTTACATTCTTTCTCAGTTCCGGGTGTGTATGCAGGATATAAGTATGCATTTCATCGGCTATCTCAAGTATGGATAGCTTTTTTTCATTGAATTTACTGTTTAAGATACTGGTATTTCTCTGGCGGTAATAATATAATTTCTCTTTGGTACGTACAATCTTCCTTGCCCTGTCAACAAGCCGGTACGTAACCGCCAGATCTTCATAATACTTCCCGAATGGAAATCTCAAATCATCTCCGAACAGCTCCCTGCGATATAATTTTCCCCAGGCAGATGGTTCAAAATCATATCCTCTCTGGTTTAACAATTCTCTGAGTGCTTCAACCGTAGAAAAAACGTCTGGAGCACCTGCATCCCCATTGCTGATATGCTCCAGTTCCTTTTCATCAAAAAACAAAAGCGGTGCACATACGACCATATCTACTTCTTTAGTTATAAGCCCTAGCATACGGGATATATAAGTGCGCCCAACCAGATCATCACTGTCAACGCAGGTTATATATTCACCTGTACATATGTCAATCCCTGCATTTCTGGCATCAGACAAGCCTCCATTAGTCTTGTGGATCACCCGGATACGTGAGTCCTTTTCCGCATATTCATCACATATCAAACCACAGTTATCCGGCGAACCATCATCCACCAATATGATTTCCAGATCAGAATAATCCTGATGTAGTATGGACTCTATGCATTGTGCCAAATATTTTTCAACGTTATATATAGGAACGATTACACTGACCATTCCGTTTTGCATGACATCTTCTTCCTTCCCATTTTTATTTTTTTATGATTTTCCTTAACAATTCCAGAACTTTTCCTGATAACAGCAACTTAATGCCTCGTGCAATTTTGGTACTTCCATGTGAAATTTTCAGGCATGGTTTCGTATGTATTTTTATTGAAGGCAGCTGAGAAAGAAAACTGTCTTTCCCGATCACAGGAGAATCAAATATATTGTAATTTCGCCCCAATTCGTAAAAAGTATGAGCATCACTTCCTGCAACACAGGGAAGACCGGATGTATCTGCAATAGCCTGCTGTCTTAAAATATCTTTATCTGACAATGTGCGGCCGTTATATCTTTCAAGACAATGGATCTTATCGCACTGTTTCATCAGAATCTCAGTATTCAGTACAGTTTTATATCTTTTGGAATCAGCAGTATGCGGCACATATACAACCCCATCCTGCTGACGGATACGTGCAATCGTTTCTTCCGCCGTCAAGCCCGGTTCAATTCGTTTAGTCAGAAACAATCCGATTATTTCTCCATCAGATGAAAAAATCTCCTCTCCGACAATAACCTTCATCTTCGGATAACGTTTACGAAAACGGATTGCACCCTCAATTTCATTGTGATCTGTTATCGCAACACAATCTATTTTTCTTATAGACAACACACAATAAAGTAGCCATAAAGGCAGGATGCTGTCATGAGAAAAACGTGTATGCGTATGTAATTCGACTCGAAATTCCCGCTGTGACATTTTAAAACCTGCCTTCACTCTTCATCTTGGAATATTGTGCCATGAATTCCTTTTTATACACAGAATCGTTTGACCATGGTGCCGAAAAAATCGTATCTTTGTACAGGCTGTAATCAATATTCACTAAAGCTTTGCTGGCTTCAAAGACAAACAGGGCGGCTGTAGAAATATGTGCCTGTGGAAATTCTTTATGCAGAGCATTTTTCACTGCCAGAATCGTATTACCGGTATCAACAGCATCATCGACAAGTAAAATATTATGTATTTTTGCATTAACCAGTTTATTCGTATGGTTTATCATGACGTGCCTTTCCGTGTTCTGGGTATGTGTTCCTGATTTTATCTCTTTTTTACGAAGCCACACCTTCAGTCCGGCAGGAAGAATTGTTAACAGGGGCTTCAGTAAATCCTTCCATCGATTTCCTGAACGTACAGCTTCGACCTCCAGTAACGAGGCATGAAAATACTCCGCTACTGTTACTCCGATCAGATATGCACCCTTAGCCACAAAAACGACCAAATCCGGCTTTTCTTTTACCTTTTGTGCTAATTGCAGACTCATTTTCTGAGCTTCGTTCATATCCAATTCCATTAATTTAATTTCTGACCTCATACTTCACGCCTCTTTATCTTCAAACTAAAAATATACTCATCAAAATTTCAGATCATTTCAAATGTTCAATTCCACACAACTCTCGATAGAATATGCTCATCATCAGATGATCAAAGATCATATGAA
>CAVCYJ010000156.1:0-7531 GCA_963605995.1 Holdemanella biformis
GTCCCTGCGACATTAATATCTGCCAGAACCTGCCCTGTGCTGGCAGCATAGATGGAATCACCATCTGCCATTGTGCCAACCGGATTAATACATCGGGCATATGCACAGCGTGTCATAGAAGCAATTTTATTCATCTCTGCCTTGGTAAAATCTGCATTCGTAATTACTGCGCCGATTGTTGTATTGCCGGTAAACTGGTCGTGTGGTTTCATAAAACGATACATTTCTTCTATCGTATCCAGATAACTGCTGCGGTCTGGGGTCTTCAGTCCGGCAATTTTCCGTCCGTTCTGCGGATTAAAAATATCACCGAAGGCATTGACAACAACAACAGCAGCCATCTGTAACGGTCCGAGTGCAACAGCAGCGATACCGAGTCCGGATTTTGTGGCCTGCTTCATGCCATATAACTTTCCGACGGTAGCACCGATGCCGGCACCGATATTGCCCGTGCGGCTGTCAGTACAGGTCAGGGCCTGGCGGCAGGCAGCTTCGCCAAGAGCGGCATCCGGGCGGATTCTGGCACTTCCGTAGGTCAGATCATAGATACAGGACTGGCAAACCAACGGTACCACCGCATTGCCGGTGGGATAACCGATGTTCTGAGATTCCAGATACCGCATGACTCCATCTGCGGCAGCCAGACCATATGCGGAGCCGCCGGAAAGAACAATGACATTGACCGGATTGTCTGCCGTCACCGGAGAAGTGAGCGGTGTTTCGCGGGAAGCAGGACCGCCGCCGCTGATATCACTGCCAACACGCGCACCGTGAGGAAAATACAGTACTGTCACCCCGGTTTTGGCTTTTTCGTCAGCAGCGTGGCCGATACGAAGATTTTGAAGTTCCTTAATAGAAATAGCTCTTGTAAAAGACATATATGCCCCTTTCTTGCCTGATACAAGCAAGTCCCCACCTACTGCTTATTGCTTTTCGCAATTGAAGCAGGGGACTTACTTGATTCGGTTAAAATATGGAAAATACAAAGAATTATTCCCTGATACGATACCATAATTCGCAGAAGACTGCAATGACAGCATAAGTGCTCTTTACAAAATACCTTTTGACTCCAAGATCATGAAAATGGTAAAACATAGTATAAGTGAATGAAAATAAAGATACAGTTCTGTGAAAAAAATATATATGTACTCTCGGAATCTTTTTGTGCTCACAAAAGCAAGTGCAGGAAAGACTCCGAGAGTACATTATAACAAAAGGAGGACAATATAATGATCCCAATCGCACACATAGAAAATGATTTCCCAACCAAGTTTGGCATTCCCAGACAGAGTGGCCGTGTAGAAGCTTTGAAAGCAAAGATCGTATTTGAACCGGAATACCGCAATGCGGATGCCTGCCGCGGACTGGAAGAATTCAGCCATATCTGGCTGCTCTGGGAGTTTTCGGAGGCAAAGAGAACAAAATGGTCACCGACCGTCCGTCCGCCGAGGCTTGGCGGAAATGTAAGGAAAGGAGTTTTTGCCACCAGATCTCCGTTTCGTCCAAACTCCATAGGTCTCTCCTGTGTAAAACTTGCAAAAGTATCCCTGGATGAGCCGGACAGCCCGGTGCTCTATGTAGAGGGCGCGGATCTGATGAATGGCACACCGATTTTTGACATCAAACCATATGTTCCCTATGCAGACTGCCATCCCGAAGCAACCGGAAGCTTTGCTGAATTTGCCCGAGATTACCATCTGAATGTAGAATTTCCACCGGAACTTCTGGTGAAAATCCCAGCGGAAAGCCGCGAAGCATTGCTGGCGGTACTTGCAGATGACCCGCGTCCTGCATACCAGAATGATCCGGACAGGTCATACGGAATGCCGTTTGGAGACAAAGACATCCATTTTCGCATAGACGGAGATATTTTACGGGTTCATGATGTAACAGATTTCGTAAAAAAACAGCAGGAATCAGGGGGAGATTGTGAAAAATAACTATTTTCAGATATTTCTGCAAGAAACGCTTGCAAAATTTAAGTTTATTCAATAAAATATTAAACAGACTTCACGTTGGTAGAGCAACAAAGAGAGACGATAAGGCAACAGGAGATTTGTCTGAAATATTAAGTGACATATGAGGAGCAGGAAAGATGAAGAAAATTGTTAAATTCGGAGGAAGTTCTCTGGCAAATGCACAGCAGTTTGAGAAGGTAGGAGAGATCATCAGAAGTGATGAGAGCAGACGTTATGTGGTTCCGTCCGCACCTGGAAAGAGATTTGACGGTGATACAAAGGTTACAGATTTACTTTATAAATGCTACAACATCGCAGTACAGGGCGAAGATTTCGGAGCAGTTTTGCAGGAAATCAAAGAGAGATATTATGAGATCATCCGTGGCCTGAAACTGGATCTTTCTCTGGAAGAGGAATTTGTACAGATCGAAAAAGATTTCAAAGCACAGGCAGGTTCTGATTATGCGGCATCCAGAGGTGAGTTCCTCAATGGTAAAGTAATGGCAGCTTATCTTGGCTATGAATTCGTAGATGCTGCAACAGTGATCCGTTTCGACAAGAATGGAAACTTTGACGCAGACAGGACAGACAAGCTTCTTTCCAAAAGACTTGCAAAATGTGAGCGCGCCGTAATCCCCGGATTCTATGGAGCCTGCGAAGACGGAACAGTTAAGACATTCTCAAGAGGAGGATCTGATGTAACCGGTTCCCTTGTTGCAAAAGCGATCAAAGCAGACCTCTATGAGAACTGGACAGACGTTTCCGGTTTCCTTGTAACAGACCCGAGAATCGTAGAGAATCCTGCTGCAATCGAGACGATCACATACAGAGAGCTTCGTGAGCTTTCTTACATGGGTGCAACCGTTCTCCATGAGGATGCCATCTTCCCTGTACGTAAAGAAGGAATCCCGATCAATATCAAGAATACAAACAGACCGGAAGACAAAGGTACATTCATCGTAGAGAGCACCTGCAAAAAACCGAAATTCACGATTACAGGTATTGCCGGTAAGAAAGGCTTCTGTTCCATCAATATTGAGAAATCCATGATGAACAGCGAAGTTGGTTTCGGACGTAAAGTCCTTCAGGTATTTGAAGATCAGGGGATCAACTTTGAACATATTCCATCAGGAATTGATACACTGACTGTATACGTACATCAGGATGAATTTGAAGAAAAAGAACAGCAGGTGATCGCAGGAATCCACCGTGCAGTACAGCCGGATTTCGTAGAAATGGAATCTGACCTTGCACTGATCGCAGTTGTAGGACGTGGTATGAAATCTACGAGAGGTACAGCAGGAAGAATCTTCTCCGCACTTGCTCATGCAAATGTAAACGTAAAGATGATCGACCAGGGTTCCAGTGAGCTGAATATCATCATCGGTGTTGAGAACAGAGATTTTGAGGCTGCTGTAAAAGCAATTTATGATATCTTTGTGCTTACTCAGATGTAAGATCCCTGACCGGAAAACCGGGATTATGCAGATTCAGGATCAATAAAAAATACAATAAGCCGTCGGGAATTTTATAAAAAGATTTCTGACGGCTTTTTCGCATATCAGAGATTTTTACATGAGGATAATTCATGTGCTATAATGCACGTATGGATATTTGAGAAGACACAAAAGCAGTTTTTTGCGCAGGAGGCAGATATGGAGAAACCGTTGGTCCGCATTTCCGTCAGAAATCTGGTGGAGTTTATATTAAGAAGCGGCGACCTTGACAACCGCAGAGGTTCTGCGGACAGAGAAGCAATGCAAAAAGGCAGCAGACTTCACAGAAAGATACAGGGGCGGATGGGAAGCCATTACAGGGCAGAGGTTTCCCTGAAATATATAACAGAATATGAAGATGTGGATATTCAGGTAGAAGGCAGGGCCGACGGGATTTTTACGGAAGATGACCTGTGTTATATCGACGAGATCAAGGGTATTTATGCAGATGTCAGCCAGCTTGAGAGACCGGCAGAGGTTCACCGCGCTCAGGCAATGTGCTATGCGTGGATTTATGCACAGGAGCAGCAGCTTGAGAAGATTGCAGTACAGATGACATATGGAAATCTGGATACGGAGGAACTGAGGTATTTCAGGGAAAATCATACGCTGGAAGAACTCAGACAATGGTATCAAAAGCTGCTGGACGGCTATCATAAATGGATATCTTACCAGCTTGCATGGAAAAAGGAGCGGAATGCCGCCATGAATACGCTGGAGTTTCCTTTTGAGTATCGGGAAGGACAGCGAAAAATCGTATCCAGTGTATATCACACCATATCTACAAAGCGGCAGATTTTTATCCAGGCACCTACAGGCGTGGGAAAAACCATGTCTGCGATTTTTCCGGCGGTAAGAGCAGTCGGTGCGGGAATGGGAGAAAATATCTTTTATCTTACGGCAAAGACGATCACCCGAACGGTAGCAGAAGAAGCTTTCACTATATTGAGAGAGCGTGGCCTGAAATTCAAAGTGATTACGATCATTGCTAAGGAGAAACTGTGTTTCTGCGATAAGGCGGAATGCAATCCGGAGAACTGTCTCTGGGCGAGAGGACATCTGGACAGGATTAATGATGCGGTTTACGAATTGTGGACAACACAGGACAGATATGACAGAGAAACTCTGCTGGAGCATGCAAAAAAGTGGCAGGTATGTCCGTTTGAACTGTGTCTGGATCTGGCAGTCTGGGTGGATGCAGTGATCTGCGATTATAATTATGTATTTGATCCGAATGTATATCTGAAGAGATTTTTCGGAGAGGGAACTTCCGGAGATTATATTTTCCTGATCGATGAGGCCCACAATCTGGTGGACAGGGGCAGGGAAATGTACAGTGCGTATGTGGACAGGGCAGATGTGCTTGGGGCAAAGAAGCTGGCAGCAGATTACAGCAAAGGTCTGGTACGTGCGCTGGAAAAAGTAAACCGACAGCTCCTTGCTATGGAAAAGGAATGCAAAGACTATGAAATCCTGCAGAATCCCGGCGCAGTTTCACTGAGTATGCTTCAGGTTATGGGAGAGATGGATAAGCTTCTGGAGGAACTTCATGGAAAGGAGCTTCCCGAACAGCTTCTGGAATTTTATTTCTGTGCCAGGGATTTTCTGAACATTGATGAACTGATGGATGAGAATTACGTGACTTATACAGAAATTGGAAATCAGGGAAAAGTAGTCCTGCGGCTTTTTTGCGTAAATCCTGCGGCAAACATCGGCAGATGCCTGGAAAAAGGCAAGAGCGCGGTGTTCTTCTCTGCGACGCTGCTTCCTATGGATTACTACCGGACGCTTTTAAGCACCAGAAAAGATGACTATGGGATTTACATTGCGTCACCTTTTAAGCAGGAAAAACGCTGTATTCTCACAGGACGTGATGTGAGCAGCCGTTACACCAGAAGAGGATACGGAGAGTATCACAGGATCGCGTCTTACATTGCAAGAACTGTATGGAAGAGAAAAGGAAACTATATGGTATTTTTTCCTTCCTATAAGTTTATGGAAGATGTACTGGATGTATATGAGAATGAATTTTCGGCAGACTGGGTGCGCTGCATTGCGCAGACATCCGGAATGCGCGAACATGAAAAAGAGGAGTTTCTGGAAGAATTTTCCACATCAGAGGGAACCCTGGTGGGTTTTTGTGTGATGGGCGGAATTTTTTCGGAGGGAATTGATCTGATGGGCGAGAAGCTGATCGGGGCGATTATTGTAGGAACCGGTTTGCCTCAGATCGGAACAGAACGGGAGATACTCAGGCAGTATTATGACAAAAAAGGAGCAGACGGATTCGACTATGCCTATCGTTACCCGGGAATGAACAAAGTGCTTCAGTCGGCAGGACGTGTGATCAGAACACAGGAAGATACGGGAATCATACTCCTGCTGGATGAGCGTTTCGCAAGAAATGATTACAGAAATCTGTTTCCGGCAGAATGGTCTGACCGTGGAAACTGTACTTTGGATACAGTAGAAAAACAGCTTGAGCAGTTCTGGGAAAATGTGAAAAAAAAGGAAAAGGGCTAAACATGTTGCTATCCTGAAAAAAACAATATATACTTTGCTTACTGCAAAACATGAATAGTGACTATTAAAGGAGTTGCACATGAGAAAAAACAAAAGAACAGCGAAAGCCTTTACAACAGCAGTAGTTCTGGCAGGTGCTGTCATTATAACGATGGTTTTCCCATACTGTGTTCCGGCAGCACAGCAGAGCCTGTCCTCTGTTACGGAACAGGCGCAGATCCAGCCGATAGGGGATGGGAGCTGCAAATATATCATGAAGAGTGACGGATTTTACTGCCTGGATGTGAACGGTGCAAAAAGCACGGGAGCCGAGGTTCATTATTTTGAGAATTATGAAATAGATGGGACGATATTTGACGGATATTACTATCATGATACAGACGGCAAGTTTAAAGCCTGCAGTCCTCACATGGAACGGTTAAAGAGTGTTTCGGTATATGAGAATACAGCGGATGAAAAAGCAGATACACAGACTGCTCAGGAAGAAGAGAAATTTGACGGCTTTTATTTTGTAAATAATCTGGGACGTCTGTCGGCAGCACCACAGGTAAGATATATCGACAATCTGGCAATAGATGGGGTAACTCTTGACGGATATTATTATTTTGACGAAAACGGAAGAATGGTAACTGAGCCGGGGATCCATTCGCTTGAGATGGACTGTTATGAGATGAATTTTGACGGAAGTTATTACTTTGGCGGTGCAAATGGAGCATTGCTGCAGGAGGGTACGGTGACTTCAGATGGATTTATCGTAGATGATAATGGTAAAGTATTAAATCTGGATGACCTGGGGATTGATAACCTCAAACCGCAGCTTGAGAATATCCTGTCCGGATATCAGGGAACCTGGAGTGTCTATGTAAAGGATCTTGACGAAGATAAAGAAATCCTGCTCAATGATACTCCGCTTTATTCAGCCAGTCTGATCAAAGCCTTTGTAATGGCAAAGACTTACCAGGATATGGAACAGGTAAAGGCAGATGAGGCGAAGAAACTAAATACCACAGACGTAAATACTGTGAAAGTAAAGCTGGATGATCTCTTATGGAATATGATCACCGTCAGCGATAACGAATCCTGCAATGAACTGGTGAAACTTCAGACGGATTCCCTTGATTTCAAAAAAGGTGCCGAAGATATCAACAAATATCTGGAGAAAGAAGGATATACGGAAACGACTGTACAGCATACTCTGCATCCGGCAGCTTCCGCGCAGGAGAGTCTGGGCGGCAGAAACATGACTTCTGTAAAGGACTGCGGTACTTTGCTTGAACGTATCTACAAAGGAGAATGTGTCAGCAAAGAAGCTTCAGAAGAAATGTTGGATCTTTTGTCAAATCAGCAGAATACCTGGAAAATCCCACAGGGACTTCCGGATGGAATCAAGTCAGCCAACAAGACAGGTGAGACAGATCAGGATCAGCATGACATTGCAATTGTCTACGGTGAAAAGACGACCTATATTTTATGTATCATGTCCGAAAACTGCCCGGAAGGTACGGCAGTAACAAATATACAGAATATTTCAAAGATTGTTTATAATTATTTGAA
>CAVCYJ010000157.1:0-7466 GCA_963605995.1 Holdemanella biformis
ATGCCAAAATCCCGAGACATACAAGTCAAAATCCCATCGCCGCAGGCGATTTTCAATGGATTTTGACTCGTAACTGTGAAGGTACTGAACAGTTACGAATTTTCTGTTGATTTTTATCTCAGAGCAGAAGCAGGCTTTGGGATTGCATTTTACAAACTTTTAACGAAAAGCCATTCAAAGATTTAACGGGGATTCTCTATACTGATATATACTGTTTAACCGAATCAGGTAAGTTCTTTGCTTCAATTGCGAAAAGCAATAAACTGCGGAGCAGTTATTCGGTTATGAGCAGGCAGCGAAGCGGATGTTTTTATCCGTTTGACAGAAAATTGGAAATGGAGAGACAAAAATGATATATTTGGTAGAAGATGATGAGAGTATTCGTGAACTGGTAATTTATACTCTGAAAAGTCAGGGATTTGAAGCAAGAGGTTTTGAGAAACCGTCACTTTTCTGGAAGGCACTGGAAAAAGAGCAGCCCGTATTATTACTTCTGGATGTCATGCTTCCTGAAGAGGATGGAATTTCCATATTGAAAAAGCTGCGTATGCGTCCTGATACGCGGAGACTCCCGATCATGATGCTGACAGCAAAAAGCAGTGAATACGATACTGTCGTAGGATTAGACAGCGGAGCAGATGATTATATTCCGAAACCATTCCGGATGATGGAATTGATTTCCAGAATCCGTGCATTGCTGAGGAGAACCGAAGACGAAGGAACAGAAGAATATCAGGTAGGAAACCTCTATGTCTGCCCTGCCAGACATATTGCGACAGTGGATAAACAGAACGTGAATCTTACATTAAAAGAATATGAAGTTCTCTGTCTGCTTCTTAAGAACAGTGGAACTGTTCTCTCCAGAACGCAGCTTTTGAATCAGGTATGGGGATATGAATTTGATGGAGAGAGCAGAACGGTAGATGTACATATCCGTACTCTGAGACAGAAGCTGGGAAATGCAGGAGAACTGGTAGAGACGGTCAGGGGAGTTGGATATAAAATTGAGGTGAAATAAGGATGCTTCCAGGATAGTGACTGTGAGCAATAACCGTGAAGGCAGAGAAGTCTGAGTTACTGTTCACACGCTACTATCCCACGAGGTGTTTTGGCATATTCATGCCAAAATCCCGAGACATACAAGCCAAAATTCCATTGCCGTAGGCAATGGAATTTTGGCCTCGTTACTGTGAACGGAGTGAACAGTAACAAGTCTGGAGAACAGACAGGAATTATTTGTAAATTATATATATATGTGCTATACTTTCATAAGAAAAATCAGCGGTCAGGGTTATTGAAACCCTGACTGCAGATTTTTATGCCATAGAAATTATCAGAAATTGATTCACAATGTTTCGATGACATAAAAGGAGTTTATTATGAAATCATTAATAATTGCGGAGAAACCTTCTGTTGCCAGAGACATAGCGAGAGTACTCCACTGTACACAGAAAGGCAATGGTACTCTGGAGGGAAAAGAATATGTAGTCACCTGGGCGTTGGGACATCTTGTAACTCTGGCAGATCCGGAGGAATATGATAAGAAATATACGAAGTGGGAAATGACTACACTTCCCATGATACCGGATAAGATGAAACTGATAGTCATCCGTCAGACTGCAAAACAGTACAATGCAGTTAAAACACAGCTTTACAGAAAAGATATTCAGGATATCATCATTGCCACTGATGCCGGTCGTGAAGGTGAACTGGTAGCTCGCTGGATACTCGATAAAGCGGATTGCCATAAACCAATCCGAAGACTCTGGATCTCATCTGTCACAGATAAAGCCATTAAAGAAGGTTTTGCAAATCTGAAAAACGGACATGAGTACGATAATCTGTACAGAGCGGCAGTGGCAAGAGCAGAAGCCGACTGGCTTGTGGGAATGAATGGAACCAGAGCACTCACCTGTAAATATAATGCTCAGCTTTCCTGTGGACGGGTACAGACTCCGACTCTTGCAATGATCGCAAAAAGAGAAGAAGAGATCCGGGCATTTAAACCGGAGGAATATTATGGGCTTACTCTGAAAGCCGGAGATATCACCTGGACATGGAGAGAACCAGGGAGCAGAAGCTTCAGAACTTTTAACAAAGAGAGAGCAGAGGAAATCATGTCTGCAGTTCGGATTCAGTCACTGGAAATAACTTCTGTAACAAGTAAAGAGAAGAAGTCCTGTGCATCAGGTCTGTATGATCTGACAACCCTGCAGCGAGAGGCAAATCAGAAATATGGCTACTCTGCGAAGCAGACATTGAATATCATGCAGCGTCTGTATGAAAATCATAAGGTTCTTACGTATCCGAGAACAGATTCCAGATATATTGGAAAGGACGTTGTACCTACAATGAAAGAGCGTCTGAAAGCGTGTGCAGTTGGACCGTACAGAAAGCTTGCAGGAACATTGATAAACCGGCAGATTCGTACAAATGCCAGTTTTGTAGATGATAAAAAAGTCAGCGATCACCATGCGATCATTCCCACAGAGCAGTTTGTGCAGCTTGACCATATGACAAATGAAGAACGTAAGATTTATGATATGGTTGTGCGCAGATTCCTGAGTGTATTATATCCGCCTTTCATATATGAACAGGTAAATATGGAAGGGACAGCCGCAGGAGAATTATTTGTGGCGGGTGGAAAGATTATAAAGAGTGCCGGATGGAAAGAAGTGTATGAAAACACGGATACAGATGAAACAGATGAGGATGTGGAAGATGATGCCCGGAAACTGAAGGATCAGAAGCTTCCTGAAATGAAGAAAGGTGAGAAACTGCAAATTGACAATGTGTCTCTGAATACCGGCAAAACCAAACCACCTGCCAGGTTTACAGAAGCAACACTTCTTGCTGCTATGGAGAATCCTGTTCGTTATATGGAAAGTCATGATGCAAAAGCAGTAAAAACTCTCGGAGAGACAGGTGGTCTGGGAACGGTTGCAACAAGAGCTGATATCATCGAGAAACTGTTTAACAGTTTTCTGATGGAGAAGAAGGAAAATGAGATTCATCTGACTTCAAAAGCGAAACAGCTTCTGGAACTGGTGCCGGAGGAATTGCGTAAACCGGAACTGACAGCAGACTGGGAAATGAAGCTTGGAAATATCGCCAGAGGTAAAATGAAGCAGGAAACATTCTTAAAAGAAATCCGGAATTATACCTGTGATATTGTGAATGAGATTAAAACCGGACAGGGTACGTTCCGTCATGATAATCTTACAAACAAAGTCTGTCCGACCTGCGGCAAGCGGCTTCTTGCAGTGAATGGAAAGAATGCAAAGATGCTGGTGTGCCAGGATCGGGAATGTGGATATAAAGAAACGTTATCAAGAACCACAAATGCGCGCTGTCCGAAATGCCATAAGCGAATGGAAATGTATGTAAAAGGAAAGGAAGAGACATTTATCTGTGCCTGTGGATATAAGGAAAAACTTTCCGCTTTCCAGACGAGAAGGGCAAAAGAAGGCGCCGGGGTTAATAAGCGCGAGGTTCAGAAATATATGAGACAACAGCAGAAAGAAGCAAAAGAACCGGTAAATAATGCGTTCGCACAGGCACTTGCGGGATTAAAACTGGACTAAAGACACGGCAGTATAAAGAAAAAAAGACAGAAAGAAGGATGAAACAATATGGCAGTACAGGATGATCACATGATAAGAAATATTCAGGACGTAGGAAGACTGATCACAAAGCTTCTGCTTCATGAACAGCAGCCAAATTACACTCTTCCGGAGAATGAGGCAGATTATACAGAAGCAGATAAGCTTTTTACAACTGTTATGAAACTTGCAGAAGAAGGTAAGATCAACGAGGCGGAGAACGAGCTTTATGCAGGTATGGTAGAGGATGATATAGATTATCTGGAACTGGCACTGACTTTTTATCTGTATCTGAATGATATGGATGGAGATTTTCTGGATGACAACGGATATTCCAGAGAGGAAGTTCTTGAGGGAATGAAAGATCTTGCTTCTGACTGGGGTGTAAGTGGACTGGAAGCATTCTGACTGTCGGACAGGTGTACAGACGGGAGTATATGTCAGAAATGAAAGGAAAAAATATACATTATGCGCAGAGAACAAACGCTGGACGAAATTTCAGATGGAAAATTATATGATGCTAATGATATGGTAAAAGCAGACAGCCACAACTGTGAGGGCTGCTGTGACTGTTGTCAGGGAATGGGAGATTCTGTAATTTTAGATCCGTTTGATGTATACAGATTATCAGCGGGATTAAAGAAAACAGCGGAACAGCTTTTGCAGGAATGTCTGGAACTGGGGATAACAGATGGTAATATTTTGCCTCACCTTCGTATGACCGGTCTGAAAGAACAGTGCATCTTCCTTGATCTGGAAGGTCGATGCAGCATTCATGCCATCAGACCGGGATTTTGCAGATTATTTCCACTTGGGAGATTTTACGAAGATGGTGGTTTTAAATATATTCTTCAGATTCATGAATGTCCAAAAACAAACCGTAGTAAAATTAAGGTGAAAAAATGGCTTGATACACCTGATCTGAAAAATTATGAGAAATTTGTTAATGACTGGCATTATTTTCTGCTGGACGTACAGGAAGTATTATATAATGCAGAGGATTCTGAACTGATCAGAAATCTGAATCTTTTCGTAGTAAACAGATTTTATCTTAAACCATATGATCTGAAACGAGATTTCTACCCTCAGTT
Organism: Holdemanella biformis; assembly: GCA_963605995.1. Classification (GTDB taxonomy): domain Bacteria; phylum Bacillota; class Clostridia; order Lachnospirales; family Lachnospiraceae; genus Blautia_A. The sequence continues at coordinate 4,694 of CAVCYJ010000157.1, forward strand.
TTATGAAAGATTGAAAGAGGGAAGAGAACTGCTGACACTGGCATGATGTGTCTGCAACTAAACCTGAAATCAATCGTAAAAGTGAATGAAGGACAGATAAGAAGAGTATATTATAGCAATCCTCGTAAATAATGCATTTAAGACAGTTCAGCAGAGCGCGAAAGACAAGAAAGATATCTGCAGGCATGCTGACGCACGGAAAAGATATCTGACGCAGGAGTTCACGCTCTGATGGACTGGATTAAGATGTATTATTTTAGAGGATTGCTATAGTAACAGAGAGGAAAAAACATGGATAGCAGGGCATTTCTGGATTTTTTGAGGATAGCAGAGAAATTAAAGTGTAACACCAGACATTCTTATACATCCTCCGGACGTCACGAGAGTGTGGCTGAGCATAGCTGGAGACTTACTGTGATGGCATACTTCATGCAGGATGAGTTTCCGGAAGCAGATATTGATAAGGTAATTAAAATGTGCATGTTCCATGATATGGGAGAAGCAGTTACGGGGGATATTCCCGCGTTTGAGAAGACACCTGCGGATTCTGTCCATGAGAATCATGTGATGGATAAACTGCTTGATACGTTGCCGCAGCCGTATAGAGTGGAGTTGAAAGAACTGTTTGCTGAGATGGAATCATTGGAAACGTTGGAGTCAAAGATATATAAATCACTGGATAAATTAGAAGCTTTGATTCAGCATAATGAAGCAGATATTTCTACCTGGATCCCGCTGGAATATGATCTTCAGATGACATATGGAACAAAAGAATGCAGTTTCAGTGAATATATGAAGAGCCTGCGTGATATGGTTCGTGAGGATTCAAAAAAGAAAGCCGGTATTGACAAAATATAATAAAAAACCTTGCTGTACAGATGAATGTCTTGACGGGAATGATTCTGCAGTCAGCAAGGTTTTTTGAGTATCCGCACGAAACAGGCTGCTAAAGGATGGATTATATCAACAGATCTTCAACAGATTTTCAAAAGAGAAAGTCTTATCTTCGGACATCAGTTTTTCGAATTTGTTCAGGTTAAGATCTGAATGCTCCAGCTCTCTGGAGAACTGATAACAAATTTGGATCAGGTCGTGAAGATGAAAACGTCGATTATTTTTCAGATAAGTGGCAACGCTTAATTCATGGATAAACCGGGTACAGAGAACTGCCATCTTAACCTTTGCAAAGATTTCATTATCATAAACCGCACCGCAGAAATAAGTATAGATCCAGTAAACCAGAAGCTGTTCTTCCTGAATCTGCCAGTCCGGATAACTGGAATCGAATTCAAGTTTCTGATATGGATAAAGATTTTCTGAATCGGACTGCAGGTCTGCATCGTCATTATACAAAAGAGTCAGACAATCCTGTAAGTATTCCTGCCATTCGGGACGGAGAACCTCCATTTTTGGAATGATTGTTTTCCACATATCTTCAAATAATTCTTTTGCTGTATTTATAAAGGCAGATACATCGGGGATGTGGGATATACAGGACATATTTAAAACATTTTTTCTGTTATCCGGGTTTATGCGGGAATAAATTCTGCCACAAAATGCATCTCCATATCCGGCATTTTTATGGCGTTTCCGTATTTCTTCCCATTTAAATAATTCATTTTTATCGACACACAGCTGGAAATCATGTGCGATTGCCAGGAGTTTCCACAGACGTTTCTGCATAGGAACAGATCTGTCCTGGATCACTTCTATGAGCATATCTCTGGTATCTGTCAATGCGGTAAACAAAAGATAATCAAAGTCGTCATAGACCTCTTCATGAGATTCCTTTTTTCTGGTGACAAACTGTACTTTTTCTTTTTGGGAGAGCAGGATTCTTGCAGCTTCCGGACAGGAAAGTGAGAGAGAAATCTCCCGTAATCCTTCAAATTCTTCAATATGTCGGGGATAATTTCTGCAGGTCTTACAGAACATTTCGGGTCCTGCTTCCGTATAAATATCGCATAGATTTTTCTCATTTAGAAAAGCACAGCGTCGGTCATACTGTCGAAAAACATGTTCCTTCCAGTCAATATCATTGTGCAGCCGGTTGCGGAACGATCCCTTGAAATGCTGATATTTTTTTAATGCTTTGTCGTCGACCACAATCTGCCATCCTGCACAGCAGGTATCAGGACAGGCATCGGCAATGCAGGAGAATCTGTTGTAATAATTGGGAAATGTAAATTGCATAAGCCTGAATTAAGTCCTTTCTTTTTGGAAAATAAGCCCTTGTACAGTTATTTACGAAACGATGTACAGGTTTCTGATAAAATGTAAAAAAGTACAACAGGCTCAGATGAGAGAAATACCTCTGACTGAACCTGTTGCTGTTCGTTTATAATATTTTGTGGAAATTATTTAATCAGGCTGTTGTCATCAAAGTAATTGATCTGCATCGCAGAACGTACATCATGAAGCGTCTGAGCTGCCTTTGCTTCAGCAACCTTGCTTCCCTCTTTGAGAATATCATATACATCATCAAGGTGCTGTTCCCAGTGTTTGCGTCTTTCACGGATTGGAGAAAGCTCTGCCTGGAGAACTTTGTTCAGGAACTTCTTGACCTTAACATCACCCAGACCGCCGCGTGTATAGTGTGCTTTCAGTTCATCAAGATTCTGGTATTCAGGCAGAAATTCTGCGAAGTATTCCGGTTTGCAGAAGGCATCCAGATAAATAAATACAGGGTTTCCTTCTACGCGTCCAGGATCTTCCACACGAAGATGATTCGGGTCTGTGAACATGGACATAACTTTCTTTTTAACGTCTGCCT
>CAVCYJ010000158.1:0-7458 GCA_963605995.1 Holdemanella biformis
GAACTGGAGGGATTTGAAGGCGAGCCGATCGCCGCAGCCTTAAAAGCGGCCGGGCTTATGGTTCACCGATATACAAAGAAGGAACATAAACCGCGTGGAATCTTCTGTGCGATCGGGAGGTGTACAGACTGCGTAATGGTAGTGGACGGAGTGCCAAACGTAAGAACCTGTATCACACCCCTGAAAGAAGGAATGGATGTACGGACACAATACGGAGTCAGCGATAAACCATTTGAAGAGCAGTGAGGAGGACATGAGGATGAAAAGATATGATCTGATCGTAGTAGGCGCAGGTCCGTCAGGCCTGTCCGCAGCCATCGAAGCAGCCAGACGGGGTCTGAAGGTGGTAGTATTTGATGAAAACGAAAAACCGGGAGGACAGCTCTTCAAACAGATCCATAAATTTTTTGGTTCCAAGGAGCACCGGGCAAAGGTAAGAGGATTTGTCATTGGACAGCAGCTTCTGGACGAGGCAGATGAAGCCGGAGTTGAAGTCGAGTTAAATTCCACCGTTATCGGTTTATACCAGGATAAAGAAATCGTGGTCAAAAAAGAAGAAGGAATCACGCATTATAAAGGCGATGCTGTGATCATTGCAACAGGAGCGGCCGAAAACATGGTTACTTTTCCGGGATGGACACTTCCGGGTGTGATAGGTGCAGGAGCAGCCCAGACGATGATGAATCTCCATGGAGTACTTCCGGGGAAAAAAGTTCTGATGCTTGGCTCGGGAAATGTCGGACTGGTTGTAGCCTATCAGCTTATGCAGTGTGGCTGTGAGGTTGTGGCACTGGTAGATGCGGCTCCGAGAATTGGCGGTTATGGAGTTCATGCGGCAAAGGTGGCCAGGACAGGAGTTCCTTTTTATCTTTCGCACACGATCGTGCAGGCCGAGGGTGAAGAGAGTGTCACAGGCGTAACGATTGCAGAGGTTGATTCCCATTTTCAGTTCATACCGGGAACAGAGAAGCATTTTGATGTAGATACGATCTGCCTTGCGGTAGGACTTTCTCCGATGTCACAGCTTCTGAAGATGGCTGGCTGTGCGATGGAGGACAATCCGAAAAGAGGAGGCCAGGTTCCGCTCTGTGATGAATATGGAAGAACTTCTCTTCCGGGAGTATTTGTGGCAGGAGACGTATCCGGGATTGAAGAGGCATCTTCTGCTATGATCGAAGGCAGGATGTCAGGAATCACGGCAGCGGAATATCTTGGATATATAGAGAAAAATGAGCTGGAATCAAACCTTGCCAAGCTGGACAAGGCACTGGATGGTCTCCGTCAGGGAATGTTTGCTCCGAAGAACAGAGGAAAGGCTATCGAAAAAACAGAAGAAGGAATTGAAATTTCCACAAATCTTCTGAAACACGGTTTTGTGGCAGATGATGAGATTGAACGTTTCCCGGGAGTGACGCATAAAGCAGGGGTACATCCGGTTATGGAATGTACGCAGAATATTCCGTGTAATCCGTGTCAGGATGCCTGTCCGAAGGGATGCATTTCCATAGGAAGCAATATCACCTCACTTCCGATCGTAGTGAAAGGCTCACAGTGTGTAAACTGTGGAATGTGTGTGGCAAGCTGTTCCGGTCAGGCAATCTTTTTGGTGGACGAGGATTGTGGAGACGGCATGGCAACTGTAACGCTTCCATATGAATTTCTTCCGCTTCCGGAAATTGGTACGAAAGGCTGGGCGTTGGGAAGAAACGGCAGTAAGGTCTGTGAGGCAGAGGTAACAGACATCAAGAGTAAGAAAGCATTTGACAAAACCAATCTTCTGACTATGCGGATTCCGAAGGAATTTGCCATGAAAGCAAGATTTTTCAGAGCAGAGTAAAAGGACAGGAGGAAAAGCAGGATGAACGCAGTAAATGACAGATCAAGAGACATCGGACCTTTTGTTCCCGGTCCTGATGATGATATGCTGATATGCAGATGTGAGGAGATCACCAAGGGAGAGATCCGAAAAGCAGTACACGAAGGAATGTGGACGATCACAGAAATCCGCAGGTATTTAAGAACGGGAATGGGGCTCTGTCAGGGACAGACCTGCAGTAAACTGGTAAAGGGCATCGTAGCCAGAGAGCTTGGAATATCACCGGCAGAACTGGAACCGGCTACATCCAGAGTTCCGATGCGTCCGATAGAAATGCGCATTTTTGCAAATGAGGCAAAGGAGGTTGGAGAGCATGAGTAATACAGCAGAGGTAATCGTGATCGGCGGTGGTATTATCGGCTGTTCCATCAGCTACTACCTTGCCAGAAAAGGAGTCAGTGTAATCTGCCTGGAGGGTTCTGATCATTTTGGAAATGGTGGCTCCAGCAGAAACGGCGGTGGCGTCCGGCAGTCAGGAAGAGATCCCAGAGAGCTGCCGCTGGTGATGTATGGAATCAAAAATTTCTGGCCGGTTCTTTCCGAAGAGCTTGAGGTGGACTGTGAGTATCATCAGGATGGAAACCTGAGACTTGGAAAAACGGAGAAACACAGACAGATCCTCACCGGACTGACAGAACGTGCCGTAAAGGTAGGGCTGGATGTAAAAATGATCGATGGTGATGAGGTGCGCAGGATCAATCCGTATCTGTCAGATGAAGTAACCTGTGCAAGCTGGTGCCCTACCGATGGTCATGCCAATCCGCTGACAACAACGCTGGGATATTATAAGGCTGCGAGAAAGCTTGGCGTACATTTCATTTCCGGTGAAAAAGTAACAGAGTTAAAAATGATCAGAGGAAAACTGAGACAGGTTATCTGTGCATCAGGAGATATTTTTGAGGGAGAAACCGTAGTGCTGGCGGCCGGATATGAATCCAGGGCGATTGCCGGAACTGTGGGAATTGATATTCCGATGCAGAAGGCCATGCTGGAGGCACTGGTTACAGAGGCAGAGCCGCATATGTTTGACCAGATGCTTGGAACTGCGGAAGCCGATTTCTACGGGCATCAGACGAAGCATGGCTCCTTTGTATTCGGAGGCTCCTCCGGGCTGGAAGGATATACGAAGGATAATGGAACTCCCATCTGTTATTCCAAAACGGCTCCGTGTATCTGCCGTGGAATCATGAAGTATTTTCCGGATCTGGCCAATGCCAAAATCGTAAGGACCTGGGCCGGCTGGATGGATCGCTGTGCAGATGGAGTACCGGTGCTTGGAAATGTTGGAGAGGTGCCGGGACTGGTGCTTGCCTGCGGATTTTCCGGACATGGATTCGGAATCGCACCCGGGGCGGCACATCAGCTGGCAGAGCTGATCACAACAGGAAGCACGCAGGTGGATCTCAGTGATTTACGTTACGACCGTTTCAAAGCCAAGATCTGACCGGTCAGTATCCCGCGAAACAGCAAAAGTGAGAGGTTCCTTATGATATGGAAAAAAGACCGTCTGGCACCGACACAGCCTTACCTGGTATTTGATACCCATGACTTTTATCAGGAAATATATTTGCAGCAGGGAATATCCCATTTTTACAGCTTTCATATTGAAGAGCAGATTCCACTGCGGATTGTTCCGGATGGCTGTATTGACCTGTTCTTTGAATATGAAAAAAATGAAATGCATGGATATGTCTGTGGCACGACCCTGAAATATTCCTGCGAGGAGAGCAGAGGAAGAAATCAGGTTTTTGGGATCCGCTTCATGCCAGGGGTTCAGCCGGAGCTGATCGGCAGCAGTATGCGGGAGTTTCTGGGACAGAAGATTCCTATTGAGGAGGTTGTAAAGGGAGATCAGGACTGGATAAGAAAACTTGAAGAAGAAACAGATTTTTACCAGCGGATACGGGTATTTCTGGAAGCATATACAAAAGCTGAAAAGAGAAGAGAGAAGCCCTACGGAAAAAAAGAACTGGTCTGGTCTGTGAAACAGATGGTATATCATTCGGACGGCAAGATCAGAGTAGAAGAGATGCAGGAACGCAGCGGTTATTCCGCCAGATATATAAACAAAACATTTCTGGAGGAAATGGGATTTTCGCCAAAGACATTCTGCAAGATCATTCAGTTTCAGAGGGCACTGGAATTTCTGAATTACGGTGCACCGGACAAAATGACAGATGCAGCCGTGGCACTTGGATATTATGACCAGGCTCAGTTCATCCATGATTTCTCAAGATATGCTGGGATCACACCGAAGAGATATCTGAAAATGGTGGAAGAGCTTCAATACAGAAGCAGGATCATACAGAGATAAAAGAATGTAAGAAAATAAGAAACAAAAAAATACAGGTAACTGACAAAGACGTCTGACTGATAAAAGGGTCAGACGTTTTTTATATGATTATGACAGACAGGAGGTTAAGAACATGGGAATTTCACAGATTCAGGTAGTAACATCAATGAAGCGTTTAAATAATCTTAAGGCTGCACTGGGAAAGCTTGGAGTCAGCGGAATGACGGTAGTACAGGCAATCGGCTGTGGCGTGCAGAAAGGAACCTTTGAGTTTGAGGCAGAGCAGAACAAAGAGATGGAGCTTCTTCCGAAACAGATGATCTATATTGTGGTCAGGGATGAACTTATCGATCAGGTTGTGGAGACAGTTAAGAAGGAACTCTACACCGGACATATCGGAGATGGAAAAATCTTTGTTTTGCCATTAACAAATGTGATCCGTGTAAGAACCGGAGAAGAGGGAGAAGATGCATTGTAGTGAAAATGGCTGCTGTTCATATGCCAATACTGAAGACAGAGAGAACAGTGACTGAATATGCAGGAGGATGACGGATGGATAATAAAAAATTAGGATTGCCGAGTGTGGTATCCACAGGTGTGGGATTAATTGTGGCAACGAGCTGTCTGATGTCACTGGGACAGGGAGCCGGTGCCCTGGGAACCGGTTTTATCGTTTCTATGGTGCTGGCCTGTGCGATCAATATCTGCACAGCACTTTCCATGGCAGAGTTAAATGCACTGATGCCGAACCTGACCGGAGGGCTGGCACAGTATACCCTGGCCGGGATCGGGCCGTTTGTCACGATCGTAACTATGGTTGGAGGCTATATCGTATGTCAGTCCATTGCCGGATCTGTAGAATGTGCAATGTTTGGAAATGCGATCAATTCAGTGTTTCACACAGGAATACCTTCCAGTGTATTCTGCATTTTGCTTCTGGTCATTCTGATCATTGCCAATCTGCTGGGAATTGATATGTTTGCAAAAATACAGAATGTTGTGGTATATGGCCTGATTTTTTCACTGGTAGCCATGGGGCTTCTGGGAATTCTGGGACTGGGAAGCGGAGAAACAGTCAGTCAGCCAATGAACCAGGCGGGAAGCCTTTCCGATACGTTTTCTCTGCTGGGTCTTGCATTTTTTCTGTTTATCGGGAGTGAATTCGTCATTCCGGTTTCCAGGAATGTGAAAAATGAGAGAAGAAATATTCCGCTGGGGATGGTGCTGAGTCTTTTGATCATTCTGGTCATGCAGATTTTGGTGGTCTGTGGAATGGGAAGATACTGCCACTGGGAAGATCTGGCAGACAGCGCATCACCGCATATCTTATACGGTTCTTCCCTGCTTGGCTATGCAGGCTCGCTGTGGATGATCGTAGTTTCGGTATTTGCGGTGATCAGTACCGTAAATTCAGCCATCAGCTTCCTTTCCTATATGTGTGCGGGAATGGCAAAAATAGGACTGATGCCGGAATTTTTCCTGAAAAAGAACAGAAGGGGAGCATATTATGTGGGAATCCTTATGATCGGAACGATCATGATCCTTGTGAATGCGACAGGACTTTCCACCAGTGATTCACTTTCCTTTATGATCACACTGGCCATTGTGTTCTGGATGGTATCTTATGTGATCGCAGACTGCAATGTCCTGATTTTCCGGCACAGGCTGCCGAAGGCACCGAGAACCTTTAAGGTACCGCTTGGCCCGGTGATTCCTGTGATCGGAGTAATTGGAAATCTGTTTATGATCTGGAATATCGACGGAAATCCGGAAGTGAGAAATCAGATATTTATGATAGACGGGCTGATCTTTGTATTACTGGCCGTGTATGCAGTTGTATGGTGCAGATTCAGGCTGAAAAGGCCTATGTTTAAACCGGTACCTGTGCATGAGGTTATGGCTATGGAGAATTCGCTGTACCTCGCAGCACATAAAAATAAACCGGAGTAACTGTCAGAGACAGTTGCCGGACAAGATTTTGAAAGTACATGATAAAAAACGGAGGAAAACAGTTATGGAATACCCAAAGATTGATTTTTTATATTTAAATGAAGAGGATATGGTTGCAGCCGGTGTGAAGGATATGAAAAGCTGCGTAGAGGCAATGGAGGAAATGTTTAAGCTTATGAAGATCGGGGATTACCGAATGGGCGGTGCCAATGGAAATTCCCACGGAAGCATGGTGATGTTTCCGGAGAAATCCCCGTTTCCGGAAATGCCGGTAGACGGACCGGACAGACGTTTTATGGCTATGCCGGCATATCTGGGCGGCAAGTTTGATATGGCAGGTATGAAGTGGTATGGTTCCAACGCGGCCAATAAGGAAAAAGGACTTCCGAGATCAATCCTGATGCTGATTTTGAATGATAAAGACACAGGTGCGCCTCTGGCATTTATGTCAGCCAATATCCTCTCTGCATACCGTACCGGTGCGGTGCCTGGAGTTGGTTTTAAGTATTTTGCAAAGGAAGATGCGGAAACAATAGGAATCATTGGACCAGGAGTTATGAGTAAGACAGCACTGGCAGCAGCGATAGCAGTGCGTCCTACCATAAAGACTGTTAAGGTGAAGGGCAGAGGAAAAGCCTCTCTCCAGAAATTTATCGATCATGCCAGGAAAGAATATCCGGGTCTTGATATTTATGGCGTGGATACTATTGAAGAAGCAGTGCGTGATTCTGACATTGTATCGGTATCGACTTCCTCACCGACAGGAGATCCGCAGCTCTATCCGTACATTGCGGAGGAATGGATCAAACCAGGTGCGATCATTGAGTCCACAGCTGCACTTCGCTTTGATGATGATTTCATTATCAATCGCGCAAGAACAGTGACGGATAATATTATGCTGTACGAAGCCTGGGAAGAAGAAATGAAGCCGAATGCATATCACACCATACCGATTCCGGCGGTACACGTTGAGGATCTTATTGCAGAAGGAAAAATGCAGCCGTCACAGATTGATGATCTGGGAGATGTATTGCTTGGAAATATACCGGTACACAGAAAAGAAGGAGAAATCGTGATCTATTCCGTAGGCGGTATGCCGACAGAAGACGTTGCCTGGGGAAGCATGGTTTACAAAAATGCGCTTGCCAATGGAATCGGCACAAGGCTGAACCTGTGGGATACCCCGCAGATGATGGTATAGAACTGACAAAACAAATCCCCATACACTATTTTCATTGCCGGAAAGCAATGAGCAGTGTATGGGGATTTATATAATTCAAGTTAAAACATCGGGAATATCGTCATACTCCATCCGACAGTTACAACAAAACATAAGATA
>CAVCYJ010000159.1:0-7434 GCA_963605995.1 Holdemanella biformis
ACTTTATTATAGCGAAGTGTAAAAGTTTTGTAAACCGAAAGCATTGGAATTGACAAAAATTCATGTTCAAACTATAATGGGTGATGAGTCTTTGGGAAAAATGAATGGTCTGGCAGGATTGAGTATGAAAGTGCCGGACAGATGTGAAAAGACTCCGTATAAACCACGGATGTGAGTGTGTAAAGAGGTTTATATTATGAGGGGAAATCGAGAACAGAAGGGAAGTGCAGATCGTGGTAAGGATTTTTAAGACAATCGAAGGATCAATCCATGAAATACAGGAACCACAGGAGGGATGCTGGATTGCACTGACGAATCCTACAGCAACGGAAATTTTTGAAATTTCCGAGCAGTTTGGGATAGAGGTGGACGATTTGCGCGCACCTTTGGATGAAGAAGAACGTTCACGTATTGAAGTAGAGGATAATTATACTCTTATCCTTGCTGACGTTCCTGCGATTGAGGAGCGTAATGAGAAGGACTGGTATGTAACCATTCCTCTTGGAATTATAGTGACACAGAAAATGATCTTTACTGTTTGTCTGGAGGACACTCAGGTACTGACCAGATTTATGGAAGGCAGAGTGAGAAACTTCTATACGAACATGAAGACACGTTTCATTCTGCAGATCCTGTACCGCAATGCAAGCATGTATCTGAGATATCTGCGTATTATAGATAAGAAGAGTGAGCAGATAGAGGAGAAGCTTCATCTGTCTACGAGAAATCAGGAGCTGATGGAGCTTCTGGAACTGGAGAAATCACTGGTATACTTTACAACCTCTCTGAGGTCAAACGAAATGGTACTGGAGAAGCTGCTGAAGGTTGAGAGCATCAAGAAGTATCCGGAGGATACGGAACTTCTGGAGGATGTTATCATTGAGAACAAACAGGCTATCGAGATGGCGAACATCTACAGCGGAATTTTGAGCAGTATGATGGGAACCTTTGCTTCGGTTATTTCCAATAATCTGAACATCGTCATGAAAGTACTGGCAGTCATCACGATCGTTATGAGCATACCAACCATTGTTTTCAGCGCTTACGGCATGAACGTAAGTGCAGTGGGAATGCCGTTTTCCAGAACCCCGTGGGGTTTTTTGATCATTATCATTCTTTCTATTGTGGTAAGTATCATTGCAGCGGTATTTCTTTCCAGGAAGAAATTTTTCTGATTTAGCAAAGGAGACTTATGAAATTTATTGACAAACTGGAACGCAAATTTGGCGGACATGGTATCGAAAATCTTACAATCTATATTATTGTAAGCTATGTGCTGGGATATGCACTGATGATCCTGAATCCGAGTGTATTAAGTATGCTGACTTTGAATGTTTCCAAGATTCTGCAGGGGCAGATATGGAGACTGGTCACATGGATCATTTACCCGCCGACTACATCATCTACTCTGTGGTTTGTGATCGCGATCTTATTCTTTTATTATCCGATCAGTGCATCACTGGAACGCACATGGGGGTCATTCAGATTTACTGTCTACATTTTATCAGGAATGATCTTTACGGTGATTTCCGCATTTATTCTGTATTTTGTTACAGGTGGAGTGTGGGATCCCATATTTAATGGAAGTTTATTTTCTACTTATTATATCAGTCTTTCTATTTTTCTGGCATATGCGCTGACATATCCGGATATGCAGGTGATGCTTTATTTTGTAATTCCGATCAGGATGAAATGGATGGCAATCGTATATGTGCTGATCGTCGTATATGATATTGTAAAATATATCATAGGTGGAGCATGGTTTATGGCACTGCCGATCATTGCGTCCTTACTGAACTTTATCATCTTCTTCCTGAGTACAAGGAATCTTGGCCGCTATAATCCGAAGGAGGTACATCGGAGAAAGCAGTTTAAGAAGGCAACAGGAGAAAGCAAGACGATTCCGTTCCCTGGAAATTCACAGGGAGTGACGAAGCATAAATGTGCAGTCTGCGGTCGTACAGAGAAAGATGATCCGAATCTGGAATTCCGTTTCTGTTCCAAATGTAACGGAAACTATGAATACTGTCAGGATCATTTATATACACATATACACAAGAAATAAGAGGAGAAAAGATTATTATGAAAAAATTACCATTTGTCACACTGGACAAGCTCCGTGAAATTGAAGCTCAGTTTCCGACACCTTTCCACCTCTATGATGAGAAGGGAATCCGTGAGAATGCCAAAGCAGTGAAGGAAGCATTTGCATGGAACAAAGGATTTAAAGAATTCTTCGCCGTAAAAGCAACCCCGAATCCGTTTCTGATCAAAATCCTTCAGGAGTATGGCTGTGGCTGTGACTGCTCTTCCATGACAGAGCTGATGATGTCCAAAGCGATCGGATGCAAAGAGGGAGATATCATGTTCTCTTCCAATGATACACCGGAAGAAGAATTTAAATATGCAAATGAGATCGGAGGAATCATCAATCTTGATGATATCACTCATATCGAGAGTGTAGAGAGAGCTGTCGGATATATTCCGAAAGTGATCAGCTGCCGTTATAATCCGGGCGGTGTGTTCAAGATCAGCAATGATATCATGGACAATCCAGGAGATGCAAAATATGGAATGACCACCGAACAGATCTTTGAGGCATTCAGAACTCTGAAGGCCAAAGGTGCTGAGGAATTCGGTATCCATGCTTTCCTTGCAAGCAATACAGTGACAAATGAGTACTATCCGATGTTGGCAAAAGAGATGTTTGAACTGGCAGTGAAGCTTCAGAAAGAGACAGGCGCTCATGTGAAGTTTATCAATCTTTCCGGTGGTGTTGGAATCGCTTACAAGCCAGATCAGACTCCAAACGATATCAGAGAGATCGGTGAGGGTGTCCGCAAAGTATATGAGGAAGTCCTTGTTCCGGCGGGAATGGGTGATGTTGCCATCTATACAGAGATGGGTCGTTTTATGATGGGACCGTATGGCTGCCTGGTAACTAAAGCAATCCATGAGAAACATACGCACAAAGAGTATATCGGTGTGGATGCGTGTGCAGTTAACCTGATGCGTCCTGCAATGTACGGCGCTTACCATCATATCACCGTTATGGGAAAAGAAGATCAGCCATGCGATCATAAATATGATGTGACTGGTTCCCTCTGTGAGAACAATGATAAATTTGCTATTGACCGTTATCTGCCGAAGGTAGATATGGGAGATCTCCTTGTGATCCATGATACAGGTGCCCATGGTTTTGCTATGGGATATAACTATAATGGTAAACTGAAATCTGCTGAAATCTTTCTTCATGAAGATGGAAGTTATGAGATGATCCGCCGTGCTGAGACCCCGAAGGATTATTTTGCAACATTTGACTGTTTTCCGATCTATGAGAAATTAGTAGAAGACGAGAAATAAAGACTGGTAATCAGGAAATAAGAGGGATATATGAAAGGCACTGACCCGGACAGAAGATTAAGGGGCGGTGCCTTTTGTCTGATTACTGCAGAAAAGAGAAATGTACATATGATTAAATATGAATATGAGACAGGACTGTGTAAACAGTTACATTATAATGGTCTGTGGAGTGTGCAGTATGAAGGTGTTCCCGGACATTTTAAGAAAGTAAAGATGGTCTGTCCGTGTATCAAAGATGGTTGTGACCGGGACTGTGAAGTGTTTAAGGGTATACCGGAGATAAAAGCAGCAGATCAGGAATGGCATATGAGGGATGAAAGATAAAATACTTGCAGATAAAAAGAAAAAAACAGACGGATATAGAAACAGACAGACAGGGATATATACAGTGATCGTATTTATGTTGCTGATAAGCCTGAGCTGTTCTGCTTTTTCTGTAAAGAATGTATGTGCAGCAGATCAGTATCAGATGCAGAAGCCGGTTGTGATCATGAAGACAGGTGCATGTTATACAGTAAAAATACTGAATAATAACAGAGAGTCAGATCTGAATGATTTTAAATGGAGCAGCAGTAATTTAAAATGTGCGAAGGTTATAAAAGGAATGATTTATGGTCTAAAGTCAGGAACTGCAACGATCACTGCCCGGAAGAAACAGATGAAATTGTCATGCGAGGTTTATGTCTGTAACAGAACAGAGACGGTTCCATTCAGAAAATATAAAAATCAGGTGAAAATGACAGTTGGAGAGACTCTTCTTCTGGAACCGCAGAAATATGGAAAAAGGATAACTTACCGTTCTTCAGATAAAAAAGCGGCAACTGTCTCAAAGAAAGGAAAGGTTACTGCAAAAAAGGCGGGAAGTACGAAAATTACCTGTATTTCTTATGGCACAAACAGGTACGTTTCAGAGATAGAAGTAGTTGTTACAAAAACTGCAGGAACGCCGGCTCCATCTGTAACTCCGGAGGCGACAAAAGATTTCCAGAAACCACTGGATGGAGTTGCTCATTATATTCTACACCGGGGAGACCAGACTGCTGCACCGGAGAATTCCATGCCGGCTTTTGAAGCAGCAGGACGCAGTGAAGCAGAGTATGTGGAAACAGATGTGAGGGAGACAGGTGATGGCATACTGGTGCTTTCACATGATGCTTCCCTGCTGCGTATGTGCGGCGAAGATAAGCTGATCTCAAAAATGACATATGAAGAAATAAAACAGTACCCGATCGTAAACGGCACGAATGCATCCAAATACCCGGACAACGTTGTTCCTACATTAGAGGAATACGTTGCATGCTGCAATAAATACTCCATGACACCTGTGATTGAAATAAAATCAATTTCCACAGAGCAGGGGCTTAATTCTTTTTTGCAGCTTTTGTCAAAATCTCAGAAATCTCCTGTGCTTATCTGCTTTCACATAGATACGCTGAGTAAACTGCGAAAAATGGGTTTTACGGGAAAAATGCAGTGGATCCGTACAGCGCGTATGACAACTTCAGTCATACAGCAGTGTAAGAAATATGATCTGGACATAAGTGTAGAATACAAAAATGTCAGCATGTATGATATCAGTAATGCTCATCAGAACGGAATCCGGACATCTATCTGGCTCTGTCAGAATGAAGATATGGTGGATATCTTTAAAAAAATGGGAGCAGATTATATCACATATGAGAAGTGGACTGCAGATAATGAGGAAAGGTAGCCGTTATTCGCACTGTAACGGAAAAATACGACATGGTCAGCCAAAAATCTAAGTGGACATTTAGTATAAAAGTGAGTAAAATGCTAAATGTAAGATAAAGTTTTATTTTGACAAAATCAGAAAGGTTTTCTGCCTTAATTATGAAAAGTACAGGCAGTGGACAGGAACTGAGAATGAAAGAGGAGGAGATATTAATGAAGAAGATAATGGTTATCATGCTGGCAGGTATGCTGGCGGCAGGTTCATTCAGCACAGTCAGGGCATCGGAATTTTCGGATGGAACAGATGTGCAGAGTGATGCATATTCTGAGGATGATTACGAATGCTCATGGTCTGCAGGAGAAGATGAATCAACAAATACAGATGAGAAACAAAGTGTCAGTGCCAATGACAGTATTATTGAAGGCCTGGACAAGCCGCTTACCTTTTATCCGAATACCTATTACAAATTTAATGTAATTGGTGCGGGAACACAGAATACAGATCCTGCCGAAGGAGACATTAAATGGACACCTGTATACTGGAGTCTGTCTCTCAAACCACAGGAGAGTGATATCCACAGGAAATGGGAAATTGGTTCTGCAAGCGGGATATATACAAAAGTAGAGCGTGTGTATGATATGTATGTATTTTTCCAGCGAGAGGAATTTATCGGAAATGAATGGGTAAAGAATGATATCATACAGCCTGTACGATATCAGTTCAATGCAGCACCTCTGACTGCTGAGACAAATAAAAATACTTATTATACAGGCGGACTCGGCTACAAAATTTTAAATGAAAATGAAGTGAGTGTTACAGAACTTGCAGCATCATTTAATATCATACAGATTCCATCTACGGTTATTATTAATGATAAGGTATATAAAGTTACCACAATTAATCAGAGTGCATTCAGGGAAAATAAAGAAATTACAGATGTCATTTTGGGCAGTAATATAACTACTGTTGGAAAGTATGCATTTTACCAGTGCCCGAATCTGCGCAATATAAGATTCGGAAATAAGGTAACCAGAATTGGAAGCAATGCTTTCGCACGTTGTACGAAGCTGAAGAATTTTATACTTCCTGCAAGCATCAGACGCATTGATGCGAAAGCTTTCAATCAGTGTACTGCGGTTAAAGTCATCAGGTTCAGTGGTATATCGCTGGAGTATATTGGAAAGAAAGCACTTGCAGTCAACAAAAATGTAACCCTCAGGCTTCCTGAGAAATCATTTACCAGATATCAGAAGCTGCTTAAAGCAAGTGGTGTATATTCAAAGACCAGGTTTGTGAAATATTAAAGAAAATTAATTTCGGACAGCAGCCATATATAAACTTGCTGTCCGAAAAAATATTCGAAAAAAACAGAAAATTCTCTTGCTATATATGAAAGAATATGTTATCATAAACCCTGTTATGTGCCGGCATGTCGGAATGGCAGACGAGGCAGACTCAAAATCTGTTGTGGGCAACCACGTGTGGGTTCAAGTCCCACTGCCGGCAGTCAAAACCTTTGATTTTACTGTGTTTGCGAGATTCCATTTTCAAAAAGTAATCAAGTGCATTTCAGATGAGATTCCGATAGAAAATATAATAAAATGAAAGAGGGAATCTTGTACATATGATGCAAAAGAGAAACTCAAGAAAAATTGATTTTAATCGAATCAAGCAGCAAAGCGGATTGCGAATATCCGCTTGACTTGGCATGATAATATGAATATTTAGGCTCATAAGCTGTTAGAAATAAAGACAGTTTATGAGCCTTTTTTACCTTGAACTCTACAGGATTTTATCGAACGTATGTCCGTGACTGTGAAGTTTATCGTTTTTGTGATATATTGACTCGAATCAAGTAAGTCCCCTGCTTCAATTGCGAAAAGCAATAAGCAGTGGGTGGGGACTTGCTTGTATCAGGACCCGAGGTTCAGGCATTTTACTGTTCGGGCATGGCTCTTTGATCTTTTGGTTCTTATATCATAAAAAGAGAAGGAAGCAGCAGAAAGGAAATGGTAAAAGTATGGATAAGAGAATGTTGCAAAGAAACTTAAAAACTGACAGACATGCAATGCTCAGGAAAATGATCATTGGGATTTTGACATGCTGTCTGCTTTTACAGCTGCCGGTATTTCCGGTATATGCAGCCGGCTCAACACCGCTGCAGACCAACGGCCGGCTGAAAGTAAAGGGTACAGAACTTGTAAGTTCCAGCGGAAAGACGGTTGTTTTGAAGGGTGTGAGTACTCATGGCATTAACTGGTTTCCTCAGTATGTCAATAAATCCGCATTCAAGACCCTGCGTGACCAGTGGGGTGTAAATTGTATCAGGCTTGCCATGTATACAGAGGAATATAATGGCTATTGCTCCGGCGGGAATC
>CAVCYJ010000160.1:0-7424 GCA_963605995.1 Holdemanella biformis
ATGATCTCCATGATCTCAGTAGCACCGGCCGGTGTCATCTGCTTGCCGGAAACAGCTGTACGCAGAGGCCACATTACATATCCATTCTTATATCCATGCTCTTTTACAAATGCACTTAAAGTCTCAAATAACGGATCATTCGTATAATCCTCCTGCTCTTCAAGAATCGGAAGTACTTCCTTTAACACTGCAAGAGAAGTCTCTTCGTTTGTTTTCATCTTTTTGTGGCAGTATATAGCAGAATCGTATTCCGGTACTTCCTCAAAGAAGTCGATCAGCGCCGGGATATCCGGGAATGTTTCGATTCTTGTCTGTACCATTCCTGCGATCTTTTTGAAGTCATATTCCTTCTTCAGAACCTCTCTCATATATGGAAGCGCAATTTCATAGAACTCATCCGGATCCATCTTCTTAATATACTCACCGTTCATCCAACGCAGTTTCGCAACGTCAAAAACTGCAGGTGATTTGTTGATATGACGATAGTCAAATGCTTTCACCAGCTCATCCAGTGAGAAGATTTCTCTGTTGTCTGCTGGACTCCATCCGAGAAGTGCTACATAATTGATTATCGCTTCTGATACAAATCCCTGATCAAGCAGATCTTCGTAGGAAGAATGTCCGCAGCGTTTGGAAAGCTTCTGATGTGTCTCATCTGTGATCAGCGGACAGTGTACATAAATCGGTACTTCCCATCCAAATGCTTCGTAGATACGATTGTATTTCGGTGCGGAGGAAAGGTACTCGTTACCTCTTACTACATGTGTGATTTCCATTAAATGGTCGTCAATTACATTTGCAAAATTATATGTCGGATATCCGTCTGATTTGATAAGAATCAGATCTTCCAGCTCTTCGTTGTTTACTGTGATATCTCCGTAGATCACATCGTGGAATGTTGTGCTTCCCTCTGTAGGCATATTAAAACGGATAACGTGAGGTTCTCCCGCATCAAGGCGACGCTGCACTTCTTCTTTGGAGAGACTCAGACAACGTTTGTCATAGATAGAAATCTCTTTGCCTGCCACGATACGCTTCATGCCTTCAAGTTCCTCTTTATGACAGAAACAGTAGTATGCATCTCCCTGCTCCACTAACTGCTGCGCATATTTCAGATAAAGACCCTGCTCCTGACGTTCACTCTGTACATATGGACCATATCCCTTATCCTTATCCGGACCTTCATCATGGATAAGCCCTGTTTTTGCAAGTGTACGGTAGATAATGTCTACGGCACCTTCAACATAACGTTCCTGGTCTGTATCTTCAATACGGAGGATAAAATCTCCGCCTTCATGTTTCGTAATAAGATATGCATATAATGCGGTTCTTAGATTTCCAACGTGCATTCTGCCTGTAGGGCTTGGTGCAAATCTTGTTCTGATCTTGGTCATAACTTTTCACTCCTGAATTTTTCATATATTCAAAATCTGTAAAAAAAGACCCTGCTTAAAAGCAGCGCCTTTCTACTTTCGGGTTTATTATACGTCAGAGGCTTTCTTATTTCAAGTCGGGATACGGGAAAATTTAAAAAAAGTTTGCTGTGAAGAGGAACACATAGAAAGCACCACTATCAAAGAAACACATAACAGCTTCCAACAAAACAGCGCATAAAAATATTTTATGCGCGTCCCCTTTCGTCATTATTCCCTACATCCTCCGAAACCTCTCATACCTCTCCTGCGCGATCTGTTCACCACTTTTACCAGATTGCTTCACCAGAAACTGCTTCATTCTGATCTTCATATACTCCGCGATTTCCGGTAAGTTCTCCTCACTTGCAGGATAGTCCTCCGGTATAATACGTTCGATAACTCCCAGTTCTTTCAGATGAGCCGCCGTTACTTTCATAACCTTCGCAGCCTCCGGTGCTCTCCTGCTGTCTTTCCAGAGAATAGACGCAAATCCCTCCGGTGAAAGAATAGTATAAGTTGCATTTTCCATCATCCAGACTTCGTTACCAACCGCCACTGCCAGCGCACCACCACTGCCGCCTTCACCGATCACGATTGAAAGCACCGGCACTTTCAGATCTGACATTTCCAGGAGATTTTTTGCGATAGCCTCTCCCTGTCCGCGTTCCTCTGCCTCCAGTCCGCAAAACGCTCCGGGAGTATCTACAAATACAATAACTGCCCGTCCGAACTTCTCTGCCTGCTTCATCAGACGAAGAGCCTTCCTGTAGCCCTCCGGTGACGGCATTCCAAAGTTGCATCTGATATTCTCTTTTGTCGTATGTCCTTTGCAGATTCCGATCACAGTGACAGGCTGTCCGTCCAATGAAGCAATACCGCCAACGATAGCATTATCATCTCCGATGCCCCTGTCACCGTGAAATTCCATAAAATCATCAAAGATCGTATCAATGTATTTCGCTGCAGTCGGACGGTCACTGTTTCTGGCAATCTGGACTCTGTCCCAGGCAGTGAGATTTTTTTGTTTCTTTGATCTTTTCTTTTTACCAAAAGTATCAAATGCCCGTGCCGGAGTTTCCTGTGGAAATTCTCCATATTCTTCTTTTGTGCTGTGTATCTTCAGAATAAGAGAAAGGGCATCCCGCATAGATCTGCGTTCTACAATTCCATCAAGAAAACCATGCTCCAGAAGAAACTCCGGTCTCTGAAAGCCATCCGGAAGTTTCTGTCCTATGGTCTGTTCAATAACTCTTGGGCCTGCAAATCCGATCAGCGAGCCCGGTTCTGCAAAAATGATATCTCCGAGCATGGCGAAGCTTGCAGTGACACCGCCGGTGGTCGGATCTGTCAGCACGGAAGTATAGAGAAGTCCTGCTTTTGAGTGCTGTTTAATCGCTGCTGAAGTCTTTGCCATCTGCATCAGCGAAACAATCCCCTCCTGCATTCTGGCACCACCGGAACAGCAGAACAAAATGACCGGAAGCCCCTGTCTTGTCGCTTCTTCAAATGCGCGTGTGATTTTTTCCCCGACCACATAGCCCATAGATGCCATCAGAAATCTGGCATCCATAGCTCCGATCACGGTACGGTTACCGCTGATCGTTGCTTCTCCGATCAGGATCGCTTCATCCAGTTTTGTCTTTTCTTTGAGATTTTCAATTTTCTCCGGGTAACCCGGATAATCCAGTGGATTGCTGTTTTCAATTCCCGTAAACCACTCTTTGAAGCTCCCCTCGTCTGCGATCATTTTGATACGGCGTTTCGCACTGATCCTGAAATACCCTCCGCATTTCGGGCACACATAAGCGTTGGATATTACATCTTCTCTGTAAACCACTTCTCCACACTTCGGACATTTGATCCATAAGCCCTCAGGTACAGAAACAGCTACGGACTGTTTATTCCATTCTCCTGAAACTGTCTTTTTAAAAAATCTCTTCAAGTCTGCCATTAAAAATCCTGCTCCTTTATGTAACCCAATTCTCCACTGTTTTAAGCACTGTATTTGGTAATATATACCGTCATCTTATCAGTAATTACCCTTCAACAACTTTTTTACAAACCCGGATAATGCTGTGGAATGAAATCTGTAGTAATATTCCCCTCCTGGAAATCCACCTGGTTCAGCAGTTCATACAGAAAGTCTACGTTCGTCTTTACCCCTTCGATCGCAACTTCCCCAAGTGCGCTGATCATCTTCCGGATAGCACTGCGACGGTCTTTGTCATAGACTATGATCTTGGCGATCATGGAATCGTAGTATGGTGGAATTACGTAATCATTATAGACTGCCGTATCTACGCGGATTCCGTTTCCGCCAGGCAGATGCAGATCTGTGATCCTGCCGGGACACGGCATAAAATGCCTCTTTGGATCTTCGGCGTTGATCCTGCATTCCATGGCATGACCACGGATTTCTATATCGTTCTGCTGAACACTTAACGGTTCTCCCGCCGCAATACGGATCTGCTCTTTGATCAGATCCACACCTGATACGAGTTCTGTCACCGGATGTTCCACCTGGATCCTCGTGTTCATTTCCATAAAATAAAATTCTCCGTACTGATCCAGAAGGAACTCTATGGTTCCTGCACTTTCGTAGCCTGCTGCTTTTGCGGCACGGACTGCAGTTTCCCCCATTTTCTTTCGCAGCTTATCGGAGATTGCGATACACGGCGACTCCTCGATCATCTTCTGATGACGTCTCTGAACAGAGCAGTCACGCTCTCCTAAATGAATCACGTTTCCGTATTTATCTGCAAGGATCTGTACTTCTACGTGTCTCGGATTTTTTACAAAACGTTCCAGGTACATCGTATCATCCGAAAAAGCATGAACCGATTCCTGCTGCGCTGTCTCGAATAATCTGGCAAATTCCCGCGCATTTTGGGCTACCCGCATTCCTTTTCCGCCGCCGCCTGCAGAAGCCTTGATCATAACCGGGAAGCCGATTTCTTTTACAGCCTCCTGTGCTTCTGCCACTGTATAGACCGGCTCCTTCGTACCTGGCACTACCGGAACCTGGGCTTTACGCATAGTATTTTTTGCCTCGGATTTATTTCCCATTCTGGAAATGACCTCTGCAGATGGCCCGATAAATGCCACATTACATTTCTCGCACATTTCTGCAAAACGACTGTTCTCTGAGAGAAAACCGAAACCCGGATGAATGGCTTCTGCATTTGTGGCAATGGTTGCACTTAAAATCTGCTCCATGTTCAGATAACTGTCTGCAGGCTGTGCTCCGCCGATACATACGGCTTCGTCTGCAAGCTGCGTATGCAGGGCATCTCTGTCCGCTTCTGAGTACACGGCAACTGTATGAATTCCCATTTCACGGCACGCACGAATGATGCGCACCGCAATTTCACCGCGGTTTGCGATCAAAATTTTTCCAAACATTTGTTATGCTCCTATCGCAAAGGTCAGTTCTGCGATCACGGCTACCTTGCCGTCCTGGTTTGTGGCCTTTGCTCTGCCAACTCCCATCGGATCTTTTTCCTTAATAATCTCTACTTCCAGCGTAAGAGTGTCTCCCGGAACTACTTTGTTCTTAAATTTCGCATTGTTGATAGATGCAAAATAAGCAATTTTCCCCTTGTTCTCCGGTTTGCTCAGAATCGCAACCGCGCCGGTCTGGGCAAGAGCTTCTATGATCAGAACTCCCGGCATAATCGGTTCCTGCGGAAAGTGTCCTGCAAACTGCGGTTCATTGTAAGTAATGCATTTCTTTCCTGTTGCTTTTACGCCCGGAACCAGATCTTCAATTGTATCGATCAGAAGGAATGGATGTCTGTGGGGAATAACTTCCATGATTTCTTTTGTTGTAAGTTTCACTGCAAATGCCTCCTATCTTTTTCTATCATCTCTCTGAATCTTTCCTGCACTTTCTATTCTATCACAAACATCGGCTGTCCGTACTCTACCATCTGTTCATTTTCTACCAGAATCTCTCTGACTGTGCCATCGAATTCTGATTCAATTTCATTCATCAGCTTCATTGCTTCTACGATACCGAGAATCTGACCTTTGCTTACTTTGTCTCCGACTTTTATGAACGGGGTGCTGTCAGGAGATGCGGCTGCGTAATAGGTTCCTACAAGCGGAGACTTTATTACATTTCCTGTAAACGTTTCAGTGCTGGCTGTTGAAACAGCGCCTTCCTGATTCTCTAAAACAGATGGTGCCGCCGATCGCATCGCCGACTGTGCTGCCGGCTGATACCCAACAGCAAATGCTGCATCTGCTGTCTGCTGCACGATGGTTTTCTCTGCTGACATAGTAATGTTCAAATTTTCATCCTGCAAATGAAATTGTGTCAGATTTGAATCACTGACTGCATGAATCAGTTCTAATATATTTGATAATTCCATATGATCATTCCTCATATTTTTTGATAAGTAAAGATGCATTATGTCCGCCAAATCCAAGAGAATTTGACAGTGCATATCTGATATCCATCTTAACAGGGCCATCTCCTACATAGTCCAGATCACACTGTTCATCCGGCACCTGATAGCCTGCTGTCTGATGGATCAGTCCCTCCTGGAGTTCCTTGACGCAGGTGATCACTTCTACTGCACCTGCCGCTCCCAGAAGATGTCCTGTGATAGACTTGGTGGAGTTTACTTTCATTTCTTTTGCGTGCTCACCGAATGTTTTCTTGATCGCAATGGTCTCGAATAAATCGTTATGGTGTGTGCTTGTGCCATGGGCATTTACATACCATATATCATCCGTGGAAATGCCAGCTTCTTGTACTGCAAGTTCCATAGCTTTTGCTGCACCGGATCCGTCTTCTGCCGGGGACGTAATGTGAAACGCATCGCCGGTTGCACCGTAGCCTGCAACTTCAGCAAGAATCTTTGCACCACGTGCCTTTGCATGTTCCAATTCTTCCAGGACTACAACCCCTGCACCTTCGCCCATAACGAAACCACTTCTTTCTTTGTCAAAAGGAATGGAGCATCTCTTCGGATCTGTAGAGGATGTCAGGGCGGTCAGGGCTGCGAAACCGCCGAAACCTGTCGGTGTGATCGCCGCTTCTGTTCCGCCTGCAACCATTACATCAGCATCAGACCACTGAATCGCGCGGTATGCCTCACCGATACTGTGAGTTCCCGTTGCGCAGGCCGTTACAACATTGATATTCTTTCCACGCAGACCGAACTGTATTGATACATTTCCGGATGCCATGTTGGAGATCAGGAGCGGAATCATCAGCGGATTCAGTCTGCCAGGACCTTTCGTCTCCAGTATCTCGCAGGATTTCTCCACTACCTGCATACTTCCGATACCGCTTCCTACGCTGCATCCTACACGGAATGGATCCTCTTTTGTCATATCAAGGCCGGCCTGTTCGATAGCCTCTTTTGCAGCTGCCACTGCATACTGGCTGAAGAGTTCCATACGTTTGGCAGATTTAAAATCCATGTAATCTCTTGCATTGAAGTTATTGATCTCTGCTGCCATATGCGATCTGTATTTAGTTGTGTCAAAACGTGTTACTTCTTTGAAATTTGTTTTGCCTTCTTTTACGCTGTTCCAGAATTCTTCTACATTTAATCCTACAGGAGTGATAGCTCCCATACCCGTGATCACTACTCTTCTCATTTTAATCTCCTTATCCGTCTAATGTACGCTCAGAATCTTTCTATACATTCATGCCGCCATCTACGCTGATGACCTGGCCTGTGATATAATCTGCTTTGTCAGATGCCAGAAATACTGCTGCATTCGCAATATCCTCCGGTTTTCCGAAGCGTCCCAGAATAATCTGTTTACAGGCATTCTCTTTCACTTCTTCAGAAAGCACTTCTGTCATTTCTGTATCTACAAATCCCGGTGCAATGGCATTCACTGTGATGCCGCGGCTTCCAAGTTCTCTCGCCATTGTCTTTGTCAGTCCGATCACTCCGGCTTTGGACGCCGCATAATTCGCCTGCCCTGCATTTCCAAGGATACCCGAAACAGAGGAAATGTTGATGATTTTTCCGCTTCTCTGCTTCA
>CAVCYJ010000161.1:0-7372 GCA_963605995.1 Holdemanella biformis
TCAGGCTGTCTTTGGCAGTCTTGTCTTTTTTTACCAGTAATTCTGAATACAAGTCACCCATTGATTTGTCTCCTTTTCATTTGTTCTGCTGTGCTGTTTTTCTGCATTATATCATAAAACGGAACCCTCGTCTATGACGACGGTTCCGTTTCATATATTTCCGTTTCTTTTATTCTCTACAGAACAAACTGCGGCATATTTTTTCTTTAAAGCTTACATCATTCCCATTCCAGGGTTTGCAGCCTGTGCCGGAGTGTCTTCTTTGATGATCGCTACAGCAGATTCGGTTGTAAGCAATGTAGATGCAACGCTTGTAGCGTTCTGAAGTGCGCTTCTTGTAACCTTTGCAGGGTCAAGGATGCCTTCGCTTACCATGTCTACATATCTCTCGTTGAGAGCGTCGAAACCGATTCCCGGTTCGGATTCTCTTACTTTGTTGATGATCACGGAGCCTTCCAGTCCTGCATTTGCGGAAATGCGGTACAGAGGAGCTTCCAGAGCTTTCAGGATGATGTTTGCACCTGTCTTCTCATCACCTTCCAGTGTTGCTGCAAGTTTTGCAACTTCTTTGGATGCGTGGATGTATGCAGAGCCGCCGCCTGCGATGATTCCTTCTTCTACTGCTGCTCTTGTAGCTGCAAGAGCATCTTCCAGACGAAGCTTAGCTTCTTTCATTTCTGTTTCAGTGGAAGCACCAACACGAATAACAGCTACGCCGCCGGAAAGTTTTGCAAGTCTTTCCTGTAATTTTTCTTTATCGAATTCAGATTTTGTCTCTTCGATCTGTCCACGGATTTGAGCAATACGGCTTGCGATCGCTTCTTTGTCGCCCATACCGTCAACGATAACTGTATTCTCTTTTGCAACTTTGACGGATTTTGCACGTCCTAACTGCTGCATTGTTGCTTCTTTGAGCTCAAGACCCAGTTCTTCGGAGATAACCTGACCACCTGTAAGTGTTGCGATATCCTGAAGCATTTCTTTTCTTCTGTCGCCATATCCAGGAGCTTTGACAGCTACTACCTGGAATGTTCCTCTTAATTTGTTTACGATCAGAGTTGTAAGAGCTTCGCCTTCTACATCTTCAGCAATGATGAGAAGTTTAGCGCCTGCCTGCACAATCTGCTCCAGTAATGGAAGGATTTCCTGGATGTTGCTGATCTTCTTGTCTGTGATCAGGATGTATGGATCTTCCAGATTTGCTTCCATTTTTTCCATATCTGTTGACATATATGCGGAAACATATCCACGGTCGAACTGCATACCTTCTACAAGGTCAAGTTCTGTGTGCATTGTCTTGGATTCTTCTACTGTGATAACACCGTCTTTGGAAACTTTTTCCATAGCGTCTGCTACTAACTGTCCAACTGTCTCATCACTTGCAGAAATAGCTGCAACGTTTGCGATCTGTGATTTGCCGCTGATCGTCTGGCTCATGTTCTTGATTGCTTCTACTGCTGTATCTGTAGCCTTCTTCATACCTTTTCTCAGGATGATCGGGTTAGCGCCTGCTGCCAGGTTTCTCATTCCTTCATGAACCATAGCCTGTGCAAGAACTGTAGCTGTTGTTGTACCATCACCTGCTACGTCGTTTGTCTTGGAAGCTACTTCTTTGATAAGCTGAGCGCCCATGTTCTCGAATCCGTCTTCCAGTTCGATTTCTTTTGCGATTGTAACACCGTCGTTTGTGATGAGCGGAGCGCCGTATGGTTTGTCAAGAACTACGTTTCTTCCTTTCGGTCCTAATGTTACTCTTACTGTGTCAGCTAATTTATTTACACCAGCTTCAAGTGCTGCTCTGGCTTCTGCGCCGAATTTAATTTCTTTTGCCATGATATAATATAACCTCCTGTTTAAATTCTGTTATAATTATTTTCTGTTTCGCTGTGTCTTATTTAACGACTGCGAGGATATCACCCTGTTTTACAATGATATATTCTGTTCCGTCTAATTTTACTTCTGTTCCTGAATATTTGGAGTAGATAACTTTGTCACCTACAGCAACTTCCATTTTTACTTCTTTGCCGTCAACTACTCCGCCAGGTCCTACAGCAACTACTTCTGCCTGCTGTGGTTTCTCCTGTGCCTGTCCCGGAAGAACGATTCCGGATTTTGTTGTTTCTTCTGCTTCAACCTGTTTTAATACAACTCTGTCACCTAAAGGTACTAATGTCATGATTTATGATCCTCCTTTATTCTCTGATCAAAATTTCTTCTGTTACCAATCTGTCATATTGACTTTCGGTAACTGTTTCGGCTGTCTGTCTAACTTTGCCGATTTTTGTTAGCACTCTTTTATCACGAGTGCTAATCACTGTCCTTATATTATTGAAATTGGCATAATTTCGCAAGTTCTTTCAGCATGATCAAATCATATTTTTTCTCTTTTTTTCTATTATATGCTCTTTTTTTCTCATGTTTTCTTAATTTACAAAAAATTTGAGCGAAGTGCAGGGTTCAAGTATTCCTGAGCATACTTTGCATACACACAAAAGACTGTCCACCGTTTGGCAGACAGTCTCAAAATTGGGGCTGCACAGCTTCTCATCAGCTTCGCAGCTCTCATTATTAACCGAATCAAAGAAGTCCCCTGCTTTAATTACTGATGCAAAAAACAGTAAGCGGAACCTTACATGTATCAGGATTTCTTATTTCTCTGTGCTTTGATCTCTTCCAGTTCGTCAAAGATCACTTCATTAAGAACTTTAATGTATGTTCCCTTCATGCCGGAAGATCTCGATTCAATCACACCGGCACTTTCAAATTTCCTCAGTGCATTTACGATCACAGATCTGGTAATTCCTACACGGTCTGCTATCTTGCTTGCAACCAGGATTCCCTCATCTCCGTCAAGTTCATCAAAAATATGGATAATTGCTTCCAGTTCAGAAAAAGATAAGGTATTAAATGCTGATTTCACTACCTGCTGCTTTCTGTCTTCCTCGGCATTCTCTTCGTGAACCGCGCGCATCATCTCCAGACCGACCACTGTGGTTCCATACTCACTGACAATAATATCTTCTATATCATACGGTTTGTCGAAACGATACATAAATACAGTACCCAGTCTCTCTCCTGCAATGTCTATCGGATTGATGATTCCCTGATAGTTGCTTGACACATGCTCAAATCCCAGTGTCTGAAGATTTACATTCTCTTTTGTTGACAGAACACCCAGAAATCTCTCATTTAATAATACATCTACATACCCGCCAACTTTATCCTCGATCAATTCAGTGATTTCTTCTACACCCGGACATAAACTGACGCCCAGAACCTTTCCTTTTTTGCTGAGAACCAGAATATTGGAACTCAGGGTCTCCATCAAAACCTGGCAGATGTCATTAAATACCACCTTGCTGGAACTGCTGTTATGCAGAAGCTTATTGATTTTTCTTGTTTTATCCAGCAACTGAACGCTCATATTGTCCTCCTTTCATCCTACATATGAATCGTGTTCAGTCAAGCGGATATTCGCAATCCGCTTCGCTACGTAGCTCTACACCGAATAACTGCTCCGCAATTTATCAGGAGTGGCTTGTACCCCTCCTGATACAAGCAAGTCCCCCCACTGCTTATTGCTTTTCACAATTGAAGCAGGGGACTTACTTGATTCGGTTCAAATTGATTCATACTGGCCAATAAACTTTCTCATGTTCTTATACTACACGTTTTTCAGATAAATTACAAGATAAATATTGCTATTTTTTCAATTTATTTTTGCTTTTCTGAAAAATAGATTCCTTTTACAAATATTTTTCAATAAATATACCTGTATTTTAAAATTCCGATATATGTGCAAAAAAATACAGGAAAAAGCAAGAGCTTTTCCCTGTATTTGCAGATTTTATAAAAGACCGGAAACTATTCCTCTTTTGTATCCTTTGCCTCGACATATCCACAGGTCTCCTGACTGCAGACAAGCTTATTCCCCTTTTCCACCATATAACTTCCACATTTCGGGCATTTTCTGACAGATGGTTTCTGCCAGGACATGAACTCACATTCCGGATTATTTTCACATCCATAATATTTACGCCCTTTTTTGGTTTTTCTGAGGACAAGATCCTTCCCGCAGACCGGACACGGAACTCCGATCTTTTCAAAATATGGCTTGGTATTTCTGCATTCCGGGAATCCCGGGCATGCAAGGAAACGTCCGTGAGGACCATATTTAATAACCATATTCCTGCCACAGTTATCACAGATTACGTCTGTAACCTCGTCCTGAATGTCAACCTTCTCCAGTTCCTCCTCTGCCGCATCTACATCTTTCTTCAGGTCCGGATAGAAATTGCTGACTACAGTCTTCCATTTCACGGTACCTGCTGCCACACAGTCGAGAAGTCCCTCCATGGTTGCTGTGAAATTGACATCAACGATGCTTGGGAATGCCTGCTTCATGATATTGTTGACAACCTCTCCCAGTTCCGTAACATAGAGATTCTTCTGTTCCTTTGCCACATATCGTCGACTGATAATGGTAGTAATAGTCGGTGCATAAGTGCTTGGACGTCCAATCCCCAGTTCCTCCATTGTCTTAACCAGAGATGCCTCTGTATAATGCGCCGGAGGCTGTGTGAAATGCTGTTCCGGTTTCAGTTCCTTAAGTGTAAGCTTCATTCCCTTCTCAAGACTCTGATTCAGTACATTTCCTTTCTTCTGGTCTTCTTCATCTGTATACACCGACATAAATCCGTCAAATATGATTTTAGATGCGGAAACTGTGAAAATATATTCATCCGCCCCAATCTTTACAGAAGTAGTCTCATATTTCGCGGGTGCCATTCTGCTGGCTGCAAAGCGTCTCCAGATCAGCTGATACAGTCTGAACTGATCTCTGGACAGAGATTCCTTCAGAAGTGCAGGTGTACGGCTGATATCTGTCGGACGTATCGCTTCATGGGCATCCTGGATCTTCTGTCCTTGCTTCACCGTTTTCTCAGAAAGAGAAACATACTCTTCTCCGTACTGAGACGTAATATATTCTCTTGCCGCCGCATCTGCTTCCTCTGAGATTCGTGTGGAATCCGTACGAAGGTAGGAAATCACACCGACAGTTCCATTTCCCTTAATATCGATTCCCTCATATAGCTGCTGTGCCAGACGCATGGTCTTCTGAGTGGAAAAATTCAGTGTTTTCGATGCTTCCTGCTGCAGGGTACTGGTAGTAAATGGAAGAGGAGCATTCTTAATCCTCTCGCCCTTCTTCACTTCCGTAATCTCATATTCTCTGTCCTGCAGAGCAGACAAAAGTTCATCCATCTCCTGTTTATTGTGGATGCTCATTTTCTTATCTGTACCGTAGAATTTTGCCTGAAGCGGTTTTTTTTCACCTTTTACCTGAAATTCCCCGTCAAGGCTCCAATATTCTTCCGGAATAAATGCATTGATCTCCTCTTCCCTGTCACAGATGATCCGCAGAGCAACCGACTGTACACGGCCTGCGCTTAATCCTCTTTTGACTTTCGCCCAGAGAAGCGGACTGATCGTATAACCTACCATACGGTCAAGCATACGTCTCGCCTGCTGTGCATCTACCAGATCCATGTCCAGATCTCTCGCCTGTTTGATCGAAGATTTTACCGCCGTTTTGGTAATCTCGTTGAAAGTGATCCTGTGCATCTTCTCAGGGTTCTCTTTCAATGCCTGCATCAGATGCCAGGAAATTGCTTCTCCCTCACGGTCGGGGTCAGTTGCCAGATAAATCTTATCTGCTTTTTTTGCAGCCTTGCGAAGCTTTGCAAGCAGTTCTCCCTTTCCTCTGATCGTTATATATTTGGGTTCAAAATCATGTTCCACATCAATTCCGAACTGACTTTTGGGAAAGTCTCGAACATGTCCGTTTGATGCTTCCACATCATAATTTGCCCCCAGAAATTTCTTGATCGTTTTCACTTTAGCAGGTGACTCAACTATCACCAGATATTTCGCCATGTTACCTCTCCTAGTTATAATCTGTGTTATTGCCTGCAACTGTTAAGAATCTGAACACTTAACAGTTACCTTTTATGATGATCAGCTGTTTCTTACGTAATAATATCTCCCACACTCTCTTATGAGTCCCCGCAGTGTCAGTTCCACCAGACAGTTACTTACCTCAGCCGGTGAAAAGCCTGTTTTTCTCACAATATAGTCGGGATTTTTTGGTCGTAAATCGAGACAACTATACACCATATTCAAATCACTTGCAAGTCCTAAGTTGTTTTTTTCCTGTGTTTGTGTGGGATTTCCACAGGAAATCCCAAGTTCTTCCAGCAAAATTTCCGGACAATATGCAATCCCGGCACCGTCATATATAAGCTTATGACATCCTCTGCTGAGTTCATCTGTAACCGCCCCCGGAACCGCATAAATCATCTTTCCCTGTTCCAGTGCAAAACCGGCTGTGATCAGAGAGCCGCTGTTCTCCTTTGCCTCTACCACAAGAATTGCATCTGACAATGCACTGATGATCCGGTTGCGTGCCGGGAAATGCCATGCCACCGGTTCGGCTCCCGGCGGACATTCACTGATGATTCCGCCATTTTCCCACAAAATCCTTTCGTACAGCTTTCGGTTTGCTTTTGGATAACATACATCTGCTCCACTCCCAAGCACGGCAAACGTAGGCATTCTGCCCTCCAGTGCACCTTTGTGGCCTTCGGAATCAATCCCCAGAGCCATTCCACTGATAATCTGTACTCCTGCCCGGCTCAGCGATTTCGCATAGTCAAATGCCTGAATTCTGCCGTATGGACTGCACATTCTGGCACCAATCACAGCCACAGTCTTCCTGTCAGGATCCGGAAGGCGGCCTCTGACATAAAGTTTTGCCGGCATAGAAGGATACTGTTTCATTTTCTGCGGATATTCCGGGCTTGTTTTCTCAATACAGCGAATTTCGGGCGTAATATTTTTTTCTGCGGTTGTCCCTTTCCTGTCAGTTCTTTCCATATAAATTACCTCACAGCTATCTATCTGATGACAAAATCTTTATCAAAAGTCCTGTATGACAATGCTTCTCCTATATGATGACTTGCAATGATCTCCTCGTCATCCATATCCGCAATAGTCCTGGCCACCTTCAGTATCCGATGGTATGATCTGGCACTGAAAGCAATCTTTTCAAAGGCTCTTCCGAGAAGTCTCTGTGCACTGTCTGTAAGCGGACAATATTTATCAATCTGACTGCTGCCAAGCTGACCATTAAATCTGATCTTCTCATCTCTGTAGCGCTCCTCCTGAAGCTTCTGTACTTTTTCTACTCTCCTTCTGATAACCGCAGATGTTTCTCCTTTTTTTCCACAATGAAGCTGTTCAAATGATATGGGCGGCACTTCTGTGCTGATATCAATCCTGTCAAGGAGAGGACGGCTGATTTTTCCCATAT
>CAVCYJ010000162.1:0-7338 GCA_963605995.1 Holdemanella biformis
AGGCAATCTGGAATGAATTTTGGCCTCGTTACTGTGAACGGAGTGAACAGTAACGTATTTTCGTTATATCCTGAGCATGATTATAATGGAAATATTTTTAATTTGATACCGTCATTATTCCATCTAAAATACGCTCATTTTTAGAGAAACTATTGTGTGTCCCTGTTTTTTTCGGTATACTGAAGCCATACGAACAACCACCGCAAAATATCTTTTCAGCCGGCGGCGGCATCCGAATTTACAGCACAGAAAAGAGGCCCATCCGTGAAACACCGTATCATTCCCGAATCTATCTTCAGCAGACCTAAAGTCCAGAAACAGCTGATCACCATATTTGTGATCGTACTGATCATCCCTGTACTTTTTTCCCTGTTTCTGTTAAAAGAATCCAGCAAAACACTCGGCAGACATTATCAGGAACAGGTCACGGCAGAGAGCCAGCGAGTAAAATCTGTGATGTTCGATGTCACTACAAATCTCTATAATGTGGCAGAAAATCTGGCTTCCGATGATGACCTTCTGGATATCCTCTATACCGATTTCGCCTCGGAATCCGACGAAAAACAGACCATAGACGCATACCGCGGGATCTACAATATTCTTTACAGGGACACCTCTATTTCCTCTGTAAAAATATATACTTCCAATCCCTCCATCAGCAGCTACTCCAACTTCTGTGCCGCTACAGACGAAGTAACATCCACTGCCTGGTATCAGAAAGCTTCCCGTGATGCATCTGTATTCTGGAAGACCATGAACCGTACAGACAAGTACCGGAATATTTACTGGGAGCTGAATCTTTTCCGGAAAGTTGCTCTTCCGAAAACAAACAGCTTCGCAGTTATCAATATCGCGGTCAGCGACAACTATCTGCGTAACCGTATTGATAATACTTCCCTGAAAACAGTCCTGTCTGTCAACCGGGACGGAGTTTTCTATGGTTCGAAAACCTTTATGGGAAAAAGCCTTCCGCTCAGCGTAGACTATGACCAGCCTTATTACAGTGAGTCCGGTATTCTGACATTCAACACCAAAAAGACCATGACTGCTGTCAGCACTCTGGTTCCGCTGAATTCCGAAGATACCCTGTATGTC
The DNA here is from genome assembly GCA_963605995.1 of Holdemanella biformis. GTDB lineage: Bacteria > Bacillota > Clostridia > Lachnospirales > Lachnospiraceae > Blautia_A. The sequence goes on from CAVCYJ010000162.1 coordinate 1,096, forward strand.
GTATCCTATAATTCAGATGCACTGACAGAGATGATCCACCTTTTGCGTGACTATCTCTGCATTACCTGTCTGGTCATACTGATCCCATGTATCCTGTTCCTCTTCTTCTCCAGATACTTCAGCGGCAGGATCCTTATGTTGCGAAAAGCCATGTACCAGGCCAGCCACGGAAACTACGACATTATGGATTCCTTTACAGGAAATGATGAAATCTCCGAAACATTTCAGGATCTCCGTACTATGATCACAGAGATCAAGGGAAAAGAAGCTGAGATCTATCAGGCACGGATCACTGAGCAGGAGATCATGAACCGTCAGCAGCAAATGGAATTCAAGATGCTTGCAAGCCAGATCAATCCGCATTTTCTGTATAACACACTGGAAACTATCCGCATGAAGGCATTTACTGTCGGAGACAGAGAAGTTGCCACAGCTATCAAGCTTCTCGGCAAATCTCTGCGCTATGTACTTGAAAATACCGGTACGGTTTCCATCCCTCTGAAAAAAGAGATCAATTACATCCACACCTATATTTCCATTCAGAAATTGAGGTTTGGTGACCGTATTAACTTCGAGGAAAAAATCGCAGAAAACCTGGAACTTTCGGAATATCAGATTTTACCTCTGATGATCCAGCCGATCATAGAGAACTCTATTTCACACGGACTTGAAGGAATGGAAAACGGCGGCATTGTTTTACTTGAGATTTTTGAACAGGATGCCTGTCTGCACATCCGAATCTCCGACAATGGCAAAGGAATGACACCGGAAGAACTGGAAAATCTGAAAATACGAATCAATACAAAAGATGAAACCAGAACCCGAAGCATCGGTCTTTACAACATTAACCAGCGGCTTCATTTATGCTACGGTTCTGACTGCCAGCTTCAGATCAGCAGTATCAAAGGACAACAGACATCCTTCCTGCTGACACTTCCACTGGACAAGATCAAGGAGGAAAAATAACGATGAAAGTTCTTATCGCCGATGATGAGGCAATTGTACTTGAGGGTTTAAAATATATCATCGACTGGGAAGATCTGGGATTCTCTATCTGCAGTCAGGCCCAGAATGGCGAAGAAACCCTTGAAAAAATCCTGAACCTCCGGCCGGATCTGGTGCTTCTGGATATCCGTATGCCGAAACTTACAGGCACCGAAATCATCCAGATCGCCCGCGAAAAAGGGTTCAAAGGGCACTTTATCATTCTCAGCGGATACTCGGATTTCTCTTATGCGCAGACTGCCATCAAATACGGAGTAGACTTCTATCTCACCAAGCCCATTGATGAGGAGGAACTGGAAAATGCCGTAGTTACAGTTAAGAAACAGATTGAAGAAGAACGCAAATCCGCCCAGACACTGAACCAGTACCGGGAGAATGCCCGTGATACTATTATCCGCAATCTTCTTACCGGAGACTTTCACGATATTTCAGCTCTGAACCTGCCGGATCTGCATTTATCCACAGATATTTATCAGGTCATCATTTACGAACGTTTTACCAAAGATCCCTTCCAGGTTACCTGGGACTTCGCAGAACTTCTGCGTGTTTCCAATCAGGATCATAACTCCTTTGACCATATCAGCATTGATCATCGTGAAGTCATCCTGCTGAAGGGTGCTTTTGCCCTGGAACGTTTCAACCGACTGCTGACTCACTACCGGATCAATCCTCAAAAAGGTTCTCCTCTGGATTCTCTGTTTCTGACCTATGGCCGCCAGGTATACAGACCGGAAGAAATTTTTCACTCTTATCTGGATGCGTCCACGCTTCTGGACAGACGTTTCTTCTGCGAACATAACCAGCATGTTCTCAGCTTCGAGGCACTGCCTTCTGAGGATGCCCTGACCTATCATGCAACAGATGAAGAAGCCCACCGCTGTTCTGCTGTCCTGACTGATTATATCCAGACACAGAACCGCAGATGCATTGAAGACGTACTGAATGAGTTGAAAAAAAATCTCTATTACTGTGCAGACGATATCTCCGCGATCAAGCGTTTTCTTATTGATATTTATCTGCAGATCAAGCAGAAGATCGCGCAGGTTTACACTAATATACAGATTCCTTTTTCTACAAATTCTGCAATCATTGATTCCATAGACAGCAGGTTCTATCTTTATGAAATCCTGCAGATCCTGAACCAGCAGTTTGAGATGTGCATGAATGCGATCGGCAGTCCATCCGGTGAGAATATCATGAATGATATCCTGCATTACATAAACCATAACTATATGGACAACCTGAAGCTGGAGACTCTGGCACCTTTATTTGGCTATAACAGTGCTTATCTGGGGAAAATTTTTACGAAAAAAGCAGGAGAAAGCTTCAATTCCTACCTCGACCGGGTAAGAATTGAGCAGTCAAAAGTTCTCCTTGAAGATGAGACCCTGAAGGTCTATGAGATTGCCGAACGTGTCGGTTATAAAAACGTGGATTACTTCCACAAGAAATTCAAAAAATATGTCGGAGAAAGCCCTGCCGAATACAGAAAACAGAAACTGTGAAACTGATCCGTCTATATGTTTTTCATCCACTTGCATGCCAGTTCTATCCAGGACTGGCATTCTTTCTGCACACAGCCACCGTCTTCATGGCTTGTCTCTTCGTTTGCAAGACTCAGTCCATGTCCGCCAACCGGATAAAGATGCATCTCTGCCGGAATTTCAAACCTGCGCAGTGCATTGAAAAATAACAGGGAATTTTCTACAGGGACACAGTCATCTGTCACCGTATGCCACAGGAATGTCGGCGGTGTATCTCCGGATACCTGTAATTCCAGTGACTGTTCTTTCCGTTTATCCAGGTCATTATAATCTGCTCCAAGCAGACATTCAAAGGATCCTGTATGAGCAAATTCACCGGAAGTAATAACCGGGTAGCTTAAGATCATACCGTTCGGTTTCACCATATCAGAAGTTACACCAAGCGCCTCTGCAATGAACTCTTTCTTCCAGAAAACCCCAAGACTTGCTGCCAGATGACCGCCCGCGGAAAATCCCTGCACAACAATCTTGTTCGCATCAATATGAAATTCTGCTGCATTCTCTCTCAGGAAAGCAACAGACTTTGCAAGCTGCAAGAGTGCCAGCGGATATCTGGCGGGCTCTACGCTGTAGCGCAGGATCACCGCATGATATCCCTTTGCCAGATACTGCATGGCAATCGGTTCTGCCTCTCTGTCAGAAGTCATGGCATAACCGCCGCCCGGGCAGATCACAACTGCCGGCCGCTTTCTGTTAATATGCATTTCAATGGAATTATCCAGAAAATAAGTGTATAAATCTGCAGTTTCTCTGTATCCGTCTACTGCAATTTCAACCTTCCTGTATATCATAAGTTCCTCCCTTATATTTAATTTTGGTAACTGTTCAGCACCTTCACAGCAGCAGTGCTGAACAGTTACAACAATTGTACCCTGATTTATCATCTGATACAAGCGTAATTTCACTTTAATTCTTTTCAAGGATCATAACATCCTTTGCCTTCATGCTGACAGTCTGTCCCGCTGTATATCTGATCCCGGTAAGCAGGTCTGTTCTGTCTTCTTTAAAAACAAATTCTGCATTTTCATCCTTATGGTTCAGCACAAAAAGATAACTGCATTCTCCTTTAAACCGTTCCGTTGCTTCCACGCCTTCCGGTGTTTCCAGTACAGGATAAATGCCTTTTTCTTCCAAAATATCCTTTACAAAAGTTTTATAGAAGTCTTCTGCAGAACGTGTTCCCACATAATATGCCTTTCCTTTTCCATACTCATTTACAGTGATCACAGGAGTCTGTGCATAGAAATCATCCTGATATTTCGACAGTTCCACAGCGCCTTCCAGATGCATGATATCACACAATAATTTCGCCTGATATACATCCCCTTTGTATGCAAAATGATTACATTTATCTGTCGGAAGCGCATCAGATTCTTCCACCCAGATACCCAGAATATCGCGAAGTTTTCCCGGATATCCGCCTGTGATAACAAGGTCGTGCTCATCTACATAGCCGCTGAAAAACGTAGTCACAAAGGTTCCTCCATTCTTCACAAAGCTTCTGATCTTCTCATCATAATCCCCTTTTGTCATATAAAGGATCGGCGCAATGACCACATCATACTGTTCCGGATCATCCTCTGTCCCGATAATGTCCACAGCATAATTCTGCTCTTCCAGTGCACGGTAATAATTAAAAACTTCATCCAGATATCTCAGATCACAGCTTGGTCCTGCAGAATATTCGATGCCCCACCAGTTATCCCAGTCAACAAATACTGCTGCCTTTGCCCGGTATCTCGCACCAAGAGTCTTGTCTCCCAGTTCCTTCAATTCCTGTCCCATGGCGGCAATCTCACGGAACACTCTGGTGTTCTCTGTTCCCACATGATCGATCACTGCTCCATGATATTTCTCACACGCTCCGATGCTCCTTCTCATCTGAAAAAACATAACCGTATCTGCCCCGTGAGCCATTGCCTGATAACTCCAGAGTCTCATAACTCCCGGGCGTTTGAGTGCATTATATGCCAGCCAGTTCGTCACACTCGGGGTCTGCTCCATCAGTGCAAACGGCTGTCCGCCTTTAATCCCACGCATCAGATCGTGATTCATGGCAATCCTGGAATAAGGATCTTCGTTGGCAGGATAGTTATCCCAGGAAATAAAGTCCATGGATTTCGCCCATTTCTGATAATCCAGTGGTTTGTAGAATCCCATCAGGTTTGTCGTGATCTTTGCATCCGGGATAACGGATTTAACCGCATCGTATTCCGCCTGGAAGCACTTGAGCATCCCTTCTGAATTAAATCTGCGGTAATCCAGCGAAATCCCCTGGAATGTAGTCCTGTTTTCGGCAAAGTGTTCACTGAGAAGATTCGGCAAAACTACCTCATCCCAGTCATAAAAGGTATGTCCCCAGAATGCCGTATCCCATGCCCGATTCAGATTTTCGATAGTCTGATATTTCTCTTTCAGCCATACACGGAAAGCATTTTCACAGTTCTCACAGTAACACTCCCCGCCATATTCATTGCTTATATGCCATGCAACAATACAGTTTCTTTTTCCATATCTTTCTGCCAGTTTCTTCGCCAGAAGTACGGAATATTTCTGATAAGTCGGGCTGTTCTGGCAGGAATTATGGCGGCTTCCGAATTTACGTTTCATACCGTTAAACTCTGTTCTCAGTACATCCGGATGCCGTTTCGCCATCCATGCGGGATGAGCAGCCGTAGAGGTTGCCATACATACTTTCAGACCGTTTTTCTCTACCAGATCCATGATCTTATCCAGTTTCTCAAAGTTATATGTGTTCTCATCCGGCTGCAGTGCAGCCCAGGAAAATACGTTCAGCGTCACCACATCAATCCCCGCAAGCGCGAACAGGCGCATATCTTCCTCCCAGATTTCCTCCGGCCACTGCTCCGGGTTATAGTCACCTCCGTAAAGGACTTTTTTTATTCTTTCGTCATTGATCATTTCACTTTCTCCTCTTACAAAAACAGGGTGCCGCGGCCGGGCACCCTATTTACTTTAATCCTGATTAACCACTTATTCTGTTTTGTATTATGCTGCAGGAGTTTCTGTAGCTTCAGCAGTCTCATCTGCATCAGATGTATCTTCTGTCGAAGAATCTGTAGAGCCATTTGCATCTTCATAATCCTTTACAACCTGCTCACGGGCTGCCTGCTGGTCTTTTGCACACTGCATATCGTATTCAAGAACTGTATCGTAATCCAGACCTTTCAGAGTTTTCTGCATTTCTTCAAGAAGAGAATTGAATTCATCTTCATCAGATGCAAATACCATCTTCCAGGAATAATCTACGATAGATGCCTTGCACTGTCCACGAAGAGTTGTGATCTGAGAATCTTCTTCCGGAACTACATATCCGCTTCCGGGAGCAACCAGAATCTGGCTGTTCTGTGTCAGATAATCCATTGTTGTATCCGCATTGAAATGCTCTTTCCACTCTTCCTGAGTTGTGGAAGTCTGGTCTGCGATTACAGAATCCCATGTTGTATAATCATAGCAGATACCTGTTTCAGGGTCAGAGTCAAGCTGGTTTACTGCTTTGTAGTTTAATGCAGATACACCGTCTTTCCAGGAACCGCCGCCCCACTCATCAGGTACATTAACGCTTTCTCCGTAAAGAGCCTGTTTACCAAAATCTGTAAGTACAGGCTGGTCATCCTGCATTTCCCATGTCAGGCCTTCCGGTCCGCAGGTGCTTGCTGTCTGTGCACAGGAA
>CAVCYJ010000163.1:0-7322 GCA_963605995.1 Holdemanella biformis
AGACTATACATTGATGCAGAAGAAATATAAAAACGGACAGAGAAATCATAGAAAGGAAGACACATATGCTTGAAATTGCGATCGTGGAAGATGAGGAAAGCTATAGAAATGTATTATGTGAATATCTGAAAAAATATGAGCAGGAAACAGAGGAAGAAATTCATGTGTCCATTTTTACAGACGGGGATGAAATTGTAGAAAATTATACGGCAAAGTACGACATTATTCTGATGGATATTGAAATGCAGTTTATGAATGGAATGGATGCTGCTCATAAAATCCGTGAGGTGGACAAGGCGGTCATCATTATTTTCATTACCAATATGGCACAGTATGCAATCCAGGGATATGCCGTGGATGCATTGGACTATGTGTTAAAACCTATTTCCTATTTTGCATTTTCACAGAGAATACAGAGAGCAGTGGGAAGAATGAAAAAAAGAGAGGAACGCTATATCAATATCGTCTCGAAAAATGGTGTGAACAAAGTCGCAGTGTCGGAAATCGGATGGATTGAGAGCGAGGGACACCGGCTGATTTATCATGCAAAAGATCAGGTGTATGAGTCTACACTTAACTCTATGAAAGAGATTGAAAATGAATTAAAAGACTGCAATTTTTTCCGATGTAATAAAGGATATCTGGTAAATCTTGCACATGTCAAAGCAATCAGGGATGGCTGGGCAATCCTGACGAATGGACAGGTGATGATCAGCAGAGCCAAAAAGACAGAATTTCAGAAGGCACTGACAACATATGCAGGGGAGACAGTAAAATAATGAGTGAAATAGAATTGATTCGAGATATACCCAAAATTTATACCGCATTGGCAGAGTGGATTTCCTGTGTGATTTATATTTTCATTCTGCGGAAAAAAATTAAATTTTCCAGAAAAGAGATTTTGACACTGGGTGGTACGCTTCTGCTGCTGATCGGGATACAGGAAGTGATTGGAGTGATACCAGTGGCTTTGTGGATACCGGGAATGCTTGTTGCGGTCGCTGTAATGTATGGACTGTTTTTCTACTGTGGAAGAGTAAAGTATATCACAGCAGGATATTGGCTTGTACGGGCATTCGTGCTTGCAGAGATGACAGCATCGCTGGAATGGCAGATTTCTTATTTTGTGGCAGAAAATTTTAAGATTAATTCCAAGGGATTTGAACATATATTTATGATTGTAGTTTACATAATTGTATTTGCAGTGATCTATCTGATCGAGAGCAGGCAGGAGCATATTCTTATGGATGTAACGGTGAAAGAGCTCTTGACCACAGTTGCAATCGGAATTGTCTGTTTTTGCCTGAGCAATTTGAGCTATGTTTACTCGAATACACCATTTAGCAGTCCATTTGCCAGAGAGGCGTTTAACATTCGTACGCTTATCGATATGGGAGGATATGCATTTTTGCTTGCATATCATTTCCAACGCTGTGAGGATCATGTCAAAACAGAATTAGACGCAATCCAGAATATTTTGCGGACACAGTATTCGCAATACAGGCAGTCTCAGGAGAGTATTGATATCATCAATCATAAATACCATGATCTGAAACATCAGATTGCTATTTTGCGGCAGGAGAAAAATCCGGATAAAAAAGAAGAATATCTCGATGAAATGGAGCGTGGAATCAAAGACTACGAGTCTATGTTTAAAACGGGAAACGGTGTATTGGATACATTGCTTACCGGTGTCAGCATGAAATGCGCAAGAAGAAATATTACAGTTACCTGTGTGGCAGATGGAACATTGCTAAATCAGATTTATGTGATGGATTTATGCACGATATTTGGAAATGCACTGGATAATGCAATGGAGCATGTCGTCCAGATTGAGGATGAGGAAAAGCGGCTGATCCATGTGACAGTATCAAGGATGGCGGAGTTTGTACTGATCAGAATAGAGAACTATCTTCAGGATGAGGTGCGGTTTGACGGAGAACTCCCTTCTACGACCAAGAGAGATAAAGCTTATCATGGATTTGGCTTAAAGAGTATCAAATATTCTGTGGAAAAATATCATGGCATGATGGAAGTAAAGACAGAAAACCATTGGTTTATGATCAATATTCTGATTCCGTTGCAGACAGAGGAGAAAAGATAGGAGAATAGCAGAAAACTGTTGTATCATCAGATACAGCAGTTTTTGCATTTGGTGAAATAAAAAATCGGTTTATGAAATGAATGCGCATATGGTGAAAGGGCGTGTTAGGATGCTTCTATCAAAGAGAAAGGGGGATTATGTTTGAGTCATCTTTCAGAAAAATGGAAGCATTTTGCAGAGAAAAATCCCAAACTGTCAAAATGGGTTCGGGAGGGTGGATTATTTGTCATCGTGTGTAACCTGATCACGGTGTTCAAATATTTGCTGCTCCAATTCCTGCCTTATGCATTTTCCGGGCTTCCGGTGATCAATTTTGGTTTCCCGGGAAAAGAAATCACACTTTTTGGTGAGACATTCAAGTGGAATATCATAGGTTATGATGCATCGCATGGAGGACTGCCATATTTCTGTGCCTACATGATTGCAATGTTTGTGGGGGAATGTCTGAATTTTCCGATACAGCGTAATTTTGTATTCCGGAGTAAAGGCAATGTTCTGCATCAGGGCTTATGGTATCTCGCAGCATTCTGTGTGGTGACCTGTATCGTAAATTCCATTAATTGTGTATGGGTTGCAGTCGCAGGAAAATTTGTTCCAAGTTTTATTTACAACATTGGTACAACAGTGTTAAACGGTGGAGTTTCCATGGTTATCTTTTTCGTGGTGAATAAGATTATTTTCAGTGATGCGAAAGAACATTAATAGAAAATGTAACATTATGGAGAAAAAGCAGGAATGATTCCGTTGGTGAAATAAAATTGCGGAATATGAAATGCATGAAACAAAAAGAAAAGCATGTGTTAAAGTGTGGATAACAAACGAGGAGGGAGGGAAAAAGGTGAAAAAACAGGCGCTGAATCCGTATCTGCCACAGTACGAATATATACCAGATGGAGAACCGTATGTATTTGGAGACAGAGTGTATGTGTATGGATCTCACGACAGATTCAATTTTCCAATATTCTGTGCGAACGACTATGTCTGTTATTCTGCTCCGGTAAATGACCTTTCTGACTGGCGGTATGAGGGCGTGATCTACCGGAAAAACCAGGATCCGAGAAATAAGCTTGGTTTAAGACTGCTTTTTGCACCGGATGTCGCAGTTGGGGGTGACGGAAGATACTATCTCTATTATGCATTTGATTTCATGGGAATCATGGGAGTTGCAGTGAGTGATGCTCCGACTGGTCCATATGAGTTCTACGGACATGTGCATTACAAAGATGGTACGGTCTGGGGAAGAAAAAAAGGAGATTCGTTTCCATTTGATCCTGGTGTGCTTGTAGATGATGACGGAAGCGTGTATCTGTATTCCGGGTTTTACACACCGGTTCCGGCGATCGCGACCGGATTTCACAAGCTGAAAAATGAGGGCGGTTATGTGTTGGAGCTGGAACAGGATATGGTCACGATCAAAACACCGGAAAAGCTTCTGTTTCCCAAAGAAGGAGCCGGGGCTTTCAAAGACCATGAGTTTTTCGAGGCAAGTTCCATCCGCAAATACGATGGAAAATATTACTTTGTCTATTCTTCCAGACATAATCATGAGCTCTGTTACGCGGTGAGTGATTTCCCAACGAAAGATTTTGTATATAAGGGAACCTTAGTCAGCAACGCAGATATTTTTATGGAAAAAGGCATGTCAGAAAAAGAGGCAAAAAATTACATCGGAAATACACATGGTGGAATGCTTCGGATCAGAGACCAGTACTATATTTTTTACCATAGGCAGACAAACCGGAATTCTTATTCCAGACAGGCATGTGCAGAAAAGCTGGTGCGTGATGAAAATGGGGATTTTCTTCAGGCGGAGATGACAAGCTGTGGATTAAATGACGGACCGCTAAACGGAGAAGGCATTTATGAAGCGCGGATTGCCTGCAACCTCTGGTCGAAGGATGGAGCTGGAAGATACGATGTCGGGAATCCCAAAAAGCTTTTGAAAGAGCATCCTTATATCACACAGGATAAAAAAGATGGGGATGAGATGGCAAAACAGTACATTACGAATATGAGAGACGGGGCAGTAGCCGGGTTTAAGTATTTCGAGATTACGGAGCCAACTTGTATTGCAGTCTGGTTAAGTGGAATCGGAAAAGGTGAGATGCTGGTGTCCGATACACCGGATTTCAGAAAATGCGTACATCTTTCGGTGGAAGTGGAGGCACAGAGTGCAGAGTGTTTTCACGGAGAGTTACCGGAGATGTATGGATGTACGGCACTTTATTTTAAGTATAAGGGTGAAGGAAGTGTGGACTTCTTTCAGTTTGAGTTGAAGAAGGCAGGGGATGCAAATGAAAAATAAAAAGTTTGTGAAGCCGCTGGTGATCATCCTGATCATTGTGGCTGTGATCGTGGCAGCAGTTGCAGGAGTCAGCAGTTATCTGGGAAGCAGGGGCGTGCTTCCGACGATGGATGATATTGTTACGACACTGAAATTATTATCTAATTATCTGATTGTACTTGGAGTGATCCTCGGAATATGTCTGATCGTTGCGATTGCATCTTTCTGGATGAAGAAAGAGATCAGACCGGTTGTGAGAACTCAGTCCGGTGTGGCTGCGGTATTGGCAATTGTAATCATTGTAAATATGGTATGCATGGGACCGGAATATTCGATCCTGAACAATGTTCTTGGCGACAAGTATACACTCAGTGATGAGACAATTAAAAAGTCAGAACAGCTTGTGCAGGATATCGCAGATGAAGGAATTGTGCTGTTGAAAAATGAGGGGAATGCACTGCCGTTAGACGGAGTTTCGAAGTTAAATGTGTTCGGATGGTCATCAACCAATCCGATTTATGGTGGAACAGGCTCCGGTTCTGTTGATACAGCAACCTGTGTCACACTTTTGCAGGGATTAGAGGATGCGGGATATGAACTGAATACAGAGATTTCTGATTTTTATGTAGATTTCATGGCAGACAGACCTGTCGTTGGAATGGGTGGTCAGGACTGGACGATTCCGGAGCCGTCTATCAAAGAGTATGAGGATGCCGGCATTTTTGAAAATGCAAAAGAATTTTCAGATACCGCACTTGTTGTGATAGCACGTACCGGTGGCGAAAATGCAGATCTTCCAACCAGTATCACGGATGAAGACAGCTTCGAATATACCGGAGGCTGGTCAGGATATTCAGGGGTAAGATACACTTCTTATGCAGATGATGTGAATCCATCGAAATCTTATCTGGAATTAAGCAACCGGGAACAGGCGATGGTAGAACGCGTCTGTGAAGAATTTGACAATGTTGTGGTTGTAGTGAACTCTGCCAATGCAATGGAGTTGGGATGGCTGGACGAATACGATTCCATCAAGGGGGCACTCTGGATGGCAGGTCCGGGACAGACTGGGTTCGAGTCTCTCGGAAGAGTGCTGAATGGAACGGTGAATCCGTCCGCAAAATTAGTGGATACTTATGTCTATGATTTACATACAATACCGGCTTTTGCTTATGTTGGCAATTATACTTATGACTATAAGACATCCAATGAATTGATGGCAACTGATACCGCAGGATGGCTGTCCGCATCGTTTACCAATTATGTAGAGGGCATTTATGTCGGATACAAATATTTTGAGACAGCAGCGGCAGAGGGAGTTCTCGACTATGATGCGGTTGTGCAGTATCCGTTTGGATATGGATTGAGTTATACAGATTTTGAGCAGAAAATCACAGATGTGAAACAGGATGGAACGAGTGTAACATTACAGGTAGCCGTAACTAATACCGGAGATACCGCAGGAAAAGATGTGGTAGAAGTATACTATAATCCACCTTACACCAATGGCGGAATTGAAAAGGCAAGTGCCAACCTTTTAGCATTTGAGAAAACAGAGTTATTAGAACCGGGACAGACAGCAGAGGTTACCATTTCCTTTGATGTGGAGGAAATGGCATCCTACGATGATCAGGGCATCAAGGCAAAGGGCGGTGCTTATGTATTAGAGCAAGGAGATTATGTGGTATCGATCAATAAAGATTCCCACAATGTGATAGACAGCGCTGTTATCACCGTGGACTCCGATGTGATTTATAATGATGAAAATGATGGAAAACGTCAGTCGGATGAAATCACAGCGGTAAATCAGTTTGATTTTGCAAATGGCGATGTGATATATTTGAGCCGTGCAGACGGATTTGAAAATTATGAAATTGCGACAGCAGCACCGACAGATTTCTCTCTGACGGATACCGTTTTAGATGGATTCTATTGCCAGAATACTTATGATTCCAGCGAATATGATGCGCAGTACACAGAGATGCCGACAACTGGCAAAGACAGTGGACTGAACATACGTGACATGACAGGAGTTGCCTATGAGGATGAAAAATGGGATCAGCTTTTAGATGAACTCTCCATAGACGAGATGAACAAGCTGATCGCTCTTGGAGGATATCAGAATGTTAAGATAGATTCCATTGACCTTCCTGCAACGATCGAATGCGATGGACCGGCTGCAATCAAAAATAATTACAGCGGTGAGTCAGGAACTGCATATCCGGCAGCAACGATGATCGCAGCAACATGGAACAAAGAGCTTGCAACAGAGCGGGGTGAGTCTATGGGACAGCAGTGCCAGGATATGAATGTATGCGGGTGGTATGGACCGGCTATGAACATTCACAGAACTCCATTTTCCGGACGTAACTTCGAGTATTACTCAGAGGATGGTGTCCTTTCCGGATATATGGGAGCGGCAGAGGTTGCCGGTGCCAAGGAATATGGAATCCAGTGTTATATCAAGCATTTTGCATTGAATGATTCAGAAGGATACCGTAAGAAGGCACTCTGCACCTGGACAAATGAGCAGGCAATGAGAGAGATTTACCTGAAACCGTTTGAACTTTCTGTGAAAGTGGGAGGTGCCTCTAATGTGATGACAGCTTTTAACTATGTTGGAAACGTATGGGCAGGTTCCTGTGCTGAGCTGCTTCAGACCGTATTGCGTGATGAGTGGGGATTTGTAGGATCTACAGTTTCCGACTGGTTCAATGGAACCACAGACGGTATTATGTATGCAAATGCAGCAATTCGAACCGGCGGAGATAAGATGTTAAGTTCAGCCGGAGATGCGAAAGCGTATGCAACCGATACCGATAAAGCGGGTACGGTTGTGGCAATGCGGGAAGCGTCCCATAACATCCTTTACAGTCTTGCAAATTCCAATGCAATGGATGAGCGGAATTTCAAGACACCGGGATGGGTGAAAGG
>CAVCYJ010000164.1:0-7308 GCA_963605995.1 Holdemanella biformis
ACGAGGAGGTATTATATGAAGGAAGAGGCTTACAGCTATAAGACACCATCTGCACAGTTGGTCAAGATCGCAGAAATTGCATCCAGATACAAGGGCAGACCCGAAATGCTGATGAAAGTAGTAATTCAGTCACAGAAGATCGTGACAGCGTTTTCTGCTTCGGTTGCGGCTGTGATCGCAAGAGAAATGGAAATTCCGCAGACGCAGGTTTACAGCTTTATTACATTTTATGCGATGCTGTCGGTAAAACCGAGGGGAAAATACATTATCCGTATGTGCAAAAGTGCACCGTGTCACATCAGAGGTGCACAGGATATTGTAAAAGCACTGGAAGATCTGCTTCAGATCAAAATGGGGGAGACGACAGAGGACAAACGCTTTACACTGGAATATTGTCCCTGTCTTGGAATCTGTGAGCAGTCACCGGCAATCATGATCAATGATAAGACCTATGTAAATCTGACACCGGAAAGTGTAAGAGAAGTTGTGAAGCGATACATCCGTGAGGAGGTGGAAGAATAGTGGAAGAGAAAAGAGTACTGTTAAGAAACCGTGGAAAAATCAATCCTGAGAAAGCAGAGGACTATCTGGCAGCAGGAGGATATGAAGGTCTGAAAAAAGCACTTTTTATGAGTGGAAGTGAGATTATCGAAGAACTGAAGCAGGCAGGACTCCGCGGCCGCGGCGGTGCCGGATTTCCGACATTTCGCAAGCTGCAGTTCGCATATGATGCACCGGGTGATGTGAAGTATATTGTCTGTAACGCAGATGAGGGCGAGCCGGGCACGAACAAAGACCGTATTCTTTTGTCGACAGATCCCTGTGCGGTTTTTGAAGGAATGGCAATTGCCGGAAAAGCAGTGAACGCCTATGTGGGATTCATTTACCTGAGAGCAGAGTATTCCTATCTTGTCCCGATTCTGGAAGCAGCGCTTGACAGTTCAAGAAAGCTAAACTGTCTTGGAAAAAATATCATGGGAACGGACTTTGATTTCGATATCAAATTAAGATCCGGAGCGGGAGCTTATGTCTGTGGAGAAGAAACGGCACTGTTTGAGTCCATTGAGGGAAAGCGCGGTGAGCCGAGATTTCGCCCTCCATTTCCGGGGATTAAAGGTCTGTTTGGGAAACCGACCGTGCTCAATAACGTGGAAACTCTGGCTAATGTGGCAGTGATCTTTCAGAACGGAACTTCCTGGTACCGTCAGATCGGGACAGAGAACAGCCCCGGAACGAAGCTTTTTACAGTCTGCGGAAATGTGAAAAGACGCGGTGTCTTTGAATTTCCGATGGGAATTAATCTTAAAGATCTGATTTATGAAGTGTGTGGAGGAATGGAAGAAGGACATCAGCTTCTTGCCGTACAGACAGGTGGTGCATCAGGAGCGATCATCAATGCAGATCAGATCGATATGGAACTCGATATTGATTCTGTTTCCAATTCCGGCGGACGTCTGGGATGCGGAACCATTCTGGTGATGGATGACAGAAACTGTATCATAGATATCGTGCGTAACAACCTTGACTTCTTCAGGGACGAATCCTGCGGAAAATGTACGCCATGCAGAGAGGGTGGAACCAGATTGTATCAGCTGATATCCAAGATAGCAGAAGGACGAGGCTCTGTAAAAGATATCCAGACCATTGAGGATCTGGCAGAGACCATGAGGCTGACAGCACTCTGCGGGCTGGGACATTCTACAGCAGTTCCGGTACTGAGCAGTATCCGAAATTTTTATCCGGTTTACTTACATCATATTGATAAAGACCCGTGTTCGATCTGTGATCAGGAAGGAGGAAGGGAATGATGATACATCTTACAATAGACGGTGAGGCAATTGCTGTAGAACCGGGAACAACAATTCTTGAGGCGGCAAGAAGGTTAAATGTGCATATCCCGACTTTATGTTATCATGAAGATCAGGCGGTGAAGGCGGTCTGCAGGATCTGTGTGGTCGAAGTAGAGGGACAGCGCCTGCTTCCGGCAGCCTGCAGCACACCGGTTGCGGAAGGAATGATCGTAAAAACAGCATCTCCGAAAGTGATCAAAGCCCGTAAAAATATCATGGAGCTGATCCTGGCGAGACATCCGCAGGACTGTCTGGTCTGTTCAAAGAATGGAAGCTGTGAACTTCAGAAGATCGCAAGAGATTTGAATATGACGCGTCCAAATCGATATGAGTTACAGCCGAGAGATTCGAGATTTGATGGCAGTTCTCCTTCTCTTGTGAGGGATATGAGTAAATGTATCTTATGTAACCGTTGCGTGGAAACCTGTTCGCAGAAGCAGGGAATCATGGTGATGGCAAAAGAAAACAGGGGCTTTGAAACGGTAATTGTTCCGCCTTATGGAAAGAAGCTTCTGGATACAAGCTGTGTAAATTGCGGACAGTGTATCCAGGTATGCCCGGTTGGAGCCATTTCTGTAAGAGATAATACAGATGATGTTTATGAGCAGATTTCAAATGGAAAATATATGGCAATCCAGATTGCCCCATCTGTCAGAATTACGCTTGGAGAATCACTGGGCTATGCACCGGGAACAGTAACAACCGGAAAAATCGTTCACGCACTTCGTAAGATAGGTTTCCATAAAGTTTTTGATTCTGATTTCTCGGCGGATCTGACGATCATGGAGGAAGGAACTGAGCTTCTTCACCGGATTCAGAATAACGGAACCCTTCCGCTGATCACATCCTGCTGTCCTGCGTGGGTAAAATACTGCGAAACCTATGGTTATGAGCAGTTGGGACATCTCTCCACTGCCAAGTCACCGCAGCAGATGTTCGGAGCTGTAATAAAGACTTACTTTGCGCAGAAAGAAGGGGTCGATCCGGCAGATATCTGCAGTGTATCTGTCATGCCGTGTACGGCGAAGAAATTTGAATGCAGGCGAAGAGAGTTCCATGACAGCGGATATCAGGACGTTGATATTTCGATTACAGTAGAAGAACTGGCCAAAATGATCCGCACAGCAGGAATTAATTTTGATGACCTGGAAGATCAGGAGTTTGACGCTCCGTTCGGACTGGGAAGCGGAGCAGGACAGATTTTCGGCAGCACAGGAGGCGTTATGGAGGCTGCGCTGCGTACTGTATATGAAGTGCTCACAGGAGAAGAACTTCCGAGGCTGGAATTTGATGCAGTCCGTGGGCTGGAAGGAATCCGGGAAGCTGCGGTTACGATTAACGGACAGGAAATCCGTGTGGCGATCGTCCATGGCCTGAAAAATGTAGAAGGAATTCTGGAACAGATCCGGAAGGGAACTTCACCTTATCATTTCATTGAGGTGATGGCGTGTGAAGGCGGCTGCATCGGAGGCGGCGGAAATGCACCAAAGACGATGCAGAAGGTAAGAGAGAGACAGAGAGCAATTTACGAAGAAGATAAGAAACTCCCGCTCAGAAAATCTCATGATAACCCATATGTGAAAAAACTGTATGAAGAGTATCTGGGAGAACCTCTGAGTGAAAAATCACATGAACTGCTGCACACACACTACCACAGCAGAAGAGATCTTTTGAGATAAAAAAGAAAACAGCCATATGCCTGAGAGAATATCAATATTTATCAGATGCATATGACTGTTTTTTTATATTTGAGGTAACTGTTTTTACAAATGTATGCTGTAGATTACAGAGTGCTTATTCCGTCATCATCATAACGGTCGTATTCAGCTCCTTCATATCCGATCATGCGGATCGTAGCAGGATCGATATCTTTTACGGTCTGTGCAACATCAGCAACCGGAATAGCTTTTCCTTTGCGGATGAACAGCGGAACTTCGTTCAGGGCAACCTCTACATAGTGATGGCCTTTTTCAAGAATTTCGTGAGAGTTTGTTCCATCCGGAAGGAATTTTACGAACATCATTTCTTCCGGCAGATATACATAACGGCCTTTTGCATTCTGGGTGTAAACAGGTGCGATCATGATTTCGTTTCCAAGAAGAAGCTGATCCTCAACCTGAGTTGCGAATGCATCGTCTGTGTAGTCAAATGCCAGCGGACGGAACATCATGTCGTCGTTTAATGCTGCTTTCATATATTCGCTGTACAGATATGGAACAAGACGATATCTGACACCGATCACATGGCGGAAGTCTTCGATATTTTCAAACTGGTAAGCTTCCTGTTCTCTGGTTCCCAGAGCGGAGTGGTTTCTCATCAGTGGTGTGAATACACCGAGTGCCAGCCAGCGGAGTACCAGATCACGGGTAGTGTTTACTCCGAATCCGCCGAGGTCTGCGCCAGTGTAAAGGAAACCGCACATATTTAAGGATGGAAGCATCTTTAAGTTCAGAAGGATGTGTGACCACCAGGATTTGTTGTCTCCCATCCAGATTCCACCGTATCTGTGCATTCCCACATAGGAAGAGCGGGAGAACATCAGGAAACGTTTACCGGGTGCGATTTTCTCAAAGGCTTCGCCTGCTGCGCGGGTCATATTGTAGCCGAACAGGTTATGTACTTTGTCGTGACGGATCTTCTGACCATTTACATTGTGATAGAAGCGTTTGTAATCTTCCGGATTGTTGGCAAGTCCGTTTACTTTAGTGCCAAGTGTAAATCCAGGTGCTTCTTCATTGTCAAGGAAGTTTTCTTTGATGTATTCCTTTAATTCGGCAACACCTTCCGGTGTGCAGAACATTGCAGGTTCGTTCATATCATTCCAGAAACCGTCGATTCCTTTGGAAATGAGACGTTCATATTTCTGTCCGAACCATGCTCTTGCGTCTGCGTTCAGGACATCCGGGAAATGAGTCCAGCCCGGCCATACAGCGGAAACGAAATCGCTGCCGTCTTCACGTTTGCAGAAGAAGTTTTTTTCAACACCTTCTTCGTAAACATCATATCCGCCTTCCACTTTGACACCTGCGTCGATGATCGGAACAAGGTGGATGCCTTTTTCTTTCATTTCATTTACATAGGCCTCAAAATCCGGGAAGTTTTCCTGATTTACAGTGAAGTCTTTGTATCTTTCCATGTAATCGATATCCATGTATACCATATCAATCGGGATATTGTTCTCACGGTATCCGTCAGCTGCTTTTCTGAAATCGTCAGCAGTGGTATATCCCCAGCGGCTCTGTCCGAAACCGAATGCGAATTTCGGCGGGATGTAGCTTCTTCCGATGACCTTACGGAACTGTTTTACGATATCATAAGGAGTTTCGCCCTCGATCACATAGAGGTAAAGGTCTGCATCCTCGCAGGTAATCTTTAACTGAGAAGAAAGAGTATAGCCGATATCAAATCTGAGTTTGCCCGGATAATCAACGAACAGACCGAAAGTCTGCTTGCCGGAAACTACGATAAAGTTGTGTGCTCCGTAGAGGGAGATTTTGTCTTCGGAGTGATCCGGCTGGTCGGAACAGTTGCTTTCATAAACGTAGCCGCGTTTATTAATTCCGCGGTTTGCCTCCCCCAGACCATAGACAACATCGTTATCGTCCATATCGTAAGTGAAAGAGAAGCCATTCTCGGTGGAAATGGTTCCGTATGCAGGAGTTCCCTCTGCCACCGGAACAGAAACAACAATTGCTTCTGTTTCAAAAGGGTTTCCGTAGGTATATTTCTGAATCATTTTGTGTCCTCCTTGGATAAATAATGATAAGTCGTAACTGTTCAGTACCTTCACAGTTACGATAAGTCAATAACTGAAACGCTTAAGGACTCTGGTAAAAAAATTTATATATCCTTATCTTTGACTTTATAATAGGTGATTTCAGGAAGAGAGGCTACTGAAATTATGACAAGTTTATACGTTATTTTGACTTTTTTGTGAGATGGCTGAATGAAGCTGTTGTTTTCAGTAATCAGAAGACTTTAATACTTTATATTGGAAAATTTTTCCTGTACATACAGCAAAAAAGGTGATAAACTGTTACTATTATACAAAAGAAAGGTTTATTTATTATGCTTCAGACAATTGAATCCATCAATAGCGTCGTAAATAATTTCATCTGGGGTGTCCCGGCTATGATCTGTATTATCGGCGTAGGGCTTTATCTGAGCCTGCGGACAGGATTTATCCAGGTTCGTAAATTCCCGTATGCGATCAAGACGACACTGGGAAGAATTTTCAGAAAAAAAGAAGCTTCAGACGGTTCTATGACACCGTTTCAGGCAGTATGTACCGCTCTGGCAGGTACGGTTGGAACCGGAAATATTGCCGGTGTTGCCGGTGCTATTGCAATCGGAGGACCGGGAGCTGTATTCTGGATGTGGGTGTCTGCTATTCTTGGAATGTGTACGAAATTTACAGAGGTTACACTTGCAGTACATTTTCGTGAGAGAAACAGACATGGAGATTACGTAGGCGGACCAATGTACTATATTAAGAATGGTCTGGGAAAGAAATGGCAGATCCTTGCAGTTCTTTATTCTGCGTTTGGTGTACTGACTGTATTTGGTACAGGTAATGCGACTCAGGTAAATACGATAACTACGGCGATCGATACAGCACTTATTAATTTTCATGTGATTTCTGATTCTGCCACCGGTACACTGAATCTGGTTCTGGGAATTGTGATCACCCTTCTGGTAGGTATGGTGCTTCTGGGCGGTATTAAGAGAATCGGAAGTGTTTCCGAGAAGCTGGTTCCGTTTATGGCATTGTTTTATATCGTGCTTGCGTTTGGCGTAGTGATCTTGAATATTGGAAGAGTTCCGGCTGTATTTCGTGATATTGTCTACGGTGCGTTTAATCCGTCAGCAGTAACCGGCGGTGTGATCGGAAGCTTCTTCCTCAGTATGAAGAAGGGTGTTTCCCGTGGTATTTTCTCAAATGAAGCCGGTCTTGGTACAGGATCCATTGCTCATGCGTGTGCGGATACAAGCAAACCTGTAAAACAGGGAATGTTTGGTATTTTCGAGGTATTTGCGGACACGATCGTGATCTGTACACTGACAGCTCTCGTCATCCTTGTGAGCGGAGTGCCGGTGAATTACGGTTCGGCAGCAGGAGCAGAGCTTACGATTTCGGGATTTACTGCTACATACGGAGGCTGGGTTTCAGCATTTACAGCGGTTGCGATGTGCTGTTTCGCGTTTTCGACTATTATCGGATGGGGGCTTTACGGAGCCCGCTGCATAGAATTTCTGTTCTCTGCGAAAGTTATCCGCCCATTCATGGTAGCGTATTCACTGGTGGCAATCCTCGGTGCAACTGTAGATCTGGGACTTCTCTGGAGTATTGCCGAGACGTTCAACGGTCTTATGGCAATCCCGAACCTGATCGGTGTGTTCTTACTTTCAGGAACCGCCATTACACTTACGAAAGAGTATTTTGCACAGAAATAAAAAT
>CAVCYJ010000165.1:0-7303 GCA_963605995.1 Holdemanella biformis
TATAGGCATAAGAATGTTTCGGAGTATTGACAGGACATCTGAAATGACATACACTAAGCTCAGTGATCGTTCTGTAGAAACTTGCGAAGCCTACAGGCGGGGAAGAGCCTGCAGTTCTCTTCCTCTTTTTATTTAAGGAGAAATATTATGCAGGCGATTCCTTACAGTGCTTTAAGCAGATACGGCAGAGTATGTTCCAGATATTGTTTCTGCATCTGAGGATTTTCCGGGAACTGTCCGGTACAGTCAAACCAGGTATAGCAGGTGTCTTTGGTTGCTGCCTTTCGATGCTTTTTGTCAATCCCGCCGCCGAGCACCTTCGGAATCACGGTATCCTCTTCCGGCAGATAATAATAATCTCTGTAATTCTGATAATATTGCTTCAGTCGGCCGTGTTCAGCCTGAACAATGAATTTTACAGAATTGTTTTTTCCGGTAATATAAAAAGAACGGTTCCCGTTGGAAAACTCAGCCGGAAGGGAGCAGGGAAGCTCCAGTGAGAAAATAACAGCTTCTTCATCTGCCTCTGTACAGGTGATCTTATAATCTGAATCATAGAGACAGAGATATCCAAGCATCTCGAAAATCCTGCCAAGTCCAAGTACATCCTCAAGATTATGACCGAGGATTTCATCTGCTGTAACAGTATCTCTTTTCTTCAGAAAATCTTTATATAACTGAATGCATTCCTTTCCATTATTATAAATCCTGCTTTTGCTCCCCAGAAATTCCTCCAGACAGGGCTGCTTCATGGAAGAGAGCTTCAGAAGTGTTTTCAGAGGTTTCAGTTTCTGATATAAATCCAGGGAATCTTTTCCTTTGAAGGGGGAAGGAAGACCATATTGTTCGTATCTGGCCTCCAGATAAGGCTGATCGAAACGTTCTCCATTGTAGGAGATCAGTAAATCATACCGTTCCAAAAATTGTGAAAAAATTCTCAGAATTGTGGCTTCTTCATTGGGACTTTCTCCCATCCATTGAAAAAAGTACCAAGTTTCATCTTCAATTCCAACAGCTCCGACAAGATACAAAAACGTGGATTTACGGGACAATCCGGTGGTTTCTATGTCATAAAAAACGGGTGTAAAATTGTATTTCCGGACTGTTTTTTCAGTGAAAAATTTAACACTCTCAGGGACTGGAAACCCCTGTAAAATGGGCATTTTTTTAACGATCATGTTAATTTTTTTCCTTTCTCAGATTGTATTTAATTATACACAAGAAAATGAAATTTGGGTAGTGATTTTTTTCTGAAAATGGTATATAGTATAGATGTAGTTGAAAAAATATACCAAAAAAAGGAAGAAAAAACGTGTGGAGTTTATCTATTTTGGGGATAGATTTTTATCACCTCATTAACTGGTTTATCTTATACAGTTTCTTTGGCTGGTTATGGGAGACCTGTTATGTGTCTGCGAAGAGCAGGAAGTATGTAAATCGTGGCTTCATTAACGGGCCGTTCTGCACTATATACGGATGCGGCGCAGTATCTGTCTATGTAATCCTGAAACCGGTCAGCGGTAATCTGCTGTGGCTGTATCTGGGCGGTGTTGTTGTGGCAACAGTTCTGGAGTATATAACCGCAGTGCTGATGGAGATGATCTTCCACACATCATGGTGGGATTACAGTGACGATAAATTTAATTTTCAGGGTCGTATCTGTATGCGGGCTTCCCTCGGATGGGGTTTTTTTACTGTACTCTTATTCAGGGTGTTTCAGCCTGTTGTGGAGTACATTGTGGCATTATATCCTGTGTTCGCCGGTGAGATCGGAGTATGTGTGATTGGGGTTGTTTATGCTGTGGACTTTGGGTTTTCGGCGGCAGCGGCTTTCAGCATCCAGGAGAAACTCCCGGCTATCGAGGCGGCCATGGAACAGACAAAGAACGAGATGTTGCTGCGGATGCATGGTGCGATCGCAGGTGTGGGATTTGCGAAGGAAGCTACTCTTGAGAGTGTGAAGGAGCGTCTGGGGGATGTGGAGGTCCTCAAGGAGATGGAGCAGAAACGTGCTGCACTTGTGGCTGAATTCAGTGCGGAGCTTCAGAAGAAAAAAGAAGCGATGGCTGCAATGGCCGGTCACGATATACAGCGTTTCGTAAAGGCATATCCGAATCTGAACCGTAGCTACAAATTACATAATCTGAAGAAATTCAGCGGCAAGAAAGCAGATGAGAAATCTGAATAAACTACGATAAAGCCAATCAGAAAGAGATAACAGACAAAATATGCCACTGCACATACAAGGGGCAGTGGCGCTAAACTCTTGAGATGCTTAATAATGTGCTCCCGGAGTCTTTTTTTGTGCCTTATTTTGCGCAGGGACCTGAGAGTACATAATAAAAAAAGGAGGGAAAAAAATGGGAATTTTAACCTTTAAGGGTGGAGTGCATCCTTATGACGGAAAAGAATTATCCAAAAGCAATCCGGTAGTGAAATACCTGCCTAAGGGAGATATGGTATATCCTCTTTCGCAGCATATCGGTGCACCGGCTGCACCGGTAGTTAAGAAAGGAGACTATGTGCTTGCAGGACAGAAGATCGCAGATGCCGCAGGCTTTGTCTCATCACCGATCCATGCGTCTGTTTCCGGTACGGTAAAGGGAATCGAACCGCGTCTGACAGCAACAGGATCCATGGTCAATTCCATCATCATTGAGAATGATCAGAAATACGATACAGTAGAATATACTCCGGCAAAGCTGGAAGATCTTTCAAAAGAAGAGATTCTTGCGAGGATCAAAGAGGGCGGAGTAGTCGGAATGGGCGGCGCCGGATTCCCGACGCAGGTAAAGCTTGCACCGAAGGAACCGGACAAGATCGATCATATCCTTGTAAACGGTGCTGAGTGTGAGCCTTATCTTACCAGCGACTACAGAAGGATGCTGGATGATTCTGAGAAGCTTATTGAGGGTCTGCAGGTTATGCTGAAGCTTTTTGACAATGCAAAGGGTTATATCTGTATTGAGGATAACAAGCCTGACTGTATTGCGAAGCTGAAGGAAATGGTAAAGGATATCCCGCGTATCGAGGTTGCAGAGCTGATGACCAAGTATCCGCAGGGTGGTGAGCGTTTCCTGATCAAGGCTGTCACAGACAGAGAGATCAATTCAACCATGCTTCCGGCAGATGCGGGATGTGTTGTTGACAACGTAGATACCGTGATCGCTGTCTATGAAGCGGTTGTCCTTGGAAAACCTGTTATGGACCGTGTTGTCACAGTGACAGGACAGGGGATTAAGAATCCGCAGAACTTTGAGGTTCTTTCAGGAACAGATATGGCAGAGCTGATCGAGGCTGCCGGCGGACTGACGGACAATGTATCTAAGGTAATCTCCGGTGGTCCAATGATGGGATTTGCCGTGTATGATATCCATGTACCATGTATCAAGACAAGTTCTGCCTGTCTCTGCCTGGAGAAAGATGATGTGGCAGATGCCGAGCAGACTGCCTGCATTAACTGTGGCAGATGCGTAGGAGTCTGTCCCGGCCATATCATTCCTGCGAGACTTGCAACCTTTGCAGAGCATGGCGATGTAGAAAGCTTCCAGAAATTCGACGGCATGGAGTGCTGCGAATGCGGCAGCTGCAGTTATATCTGCCCGGCCAAGCGCCCGCTGACTCAGATGATCAAATCTATGCGTAAGATGGTGCTGGCAAGCCGTAAGAAAAAATAAAAGGGGGACATCATAATGGATCAGATGTTACACGTATCATCCAATCCCCATGTCCGGGATAAGATGACAACAAGCAAAATCATGCAGCTTGTGGCACTGGCACTTCTGCCGACCACACTGTTTGGAATTTATAATTTTGGCATTCATGCCCTGCTGGTAGTAGTGGTTACCGTTGCTTCCAGTGTATTCTTTGAGTGGATTTACGATAAGCTGATGCACAAGAAGAATACGGTTACAGACTTCAGTGCAGTTGTTACAGGTTTATTGCTTGCATTAAATATGCCTGCATCTATTCCGCTCTGGATGCCTGTACTTGGCAGCGCATTTGCGATCATCGTTGTAAAACAGCTCTTCGGTGGCCTGGGACAGAACTTCATGAACCCGGCACTTGCAGGCAGATGTTTCCTGATGATCTCTTTTGCAGGAAAGATGACAGATTTCGCAGTAAGCGACAGCTTCAGAGGTGCAGTAGATACCGTTTCCGGTGCGACTCCTCTGGCAGCCCTGAAACAGAATGGATTTACGGATTCTTCCGTCTCTGTATTACATATGTTCATCGGTGATATCCAGGGTACGATCGGTGAGACTTCAGCCATTGCGATCCTCATCGGCGCGGTGATCCTTCTGGCATTCAAGGTGATCGATCTGAAGATCCCGCTTACTTATATCGGTTCTTTTGCAGTATTTGTAATCCTGTATATGCTTGGAACAGGCAAGGGATTTGATGTGAACTATCTGCTCAGCCATATCTTCGGCGGCGGTCTTATGCTTGGTGCGTGGTTTATGGCTACAGACTATGTCACAACACCGATCACACCGAGAGGGCAGTATGTATACGGTGTCTGTCTGGGTGTGCTGACTGCGATCTTCCGTCTCTTTGGTGGTTCCGCAGAGGGTGTATCTTATGCGATCATTTTCTGCAACCTGTTAGTTCCGATGATTGAAAGAGTAACTCGTCATCCGGCATTTGGGAAAGGGGGCAAAAAGGCATGAGTAACCGAATTATCAAAGATACGATCGCCATTACGGTGATCACACTTGTGGCAGGACTTGCCCTTGGTGTAGTTCAGGATATTACTGCTGACCCGATCGCAAAACAGGAGGCGCAGGCAAAGCAGGAAGCATACAAGGCTGTATTTGCAGATGCGGACAGCTTTGAGACAGTAGATGTGGATGCGGATGCTCTGCAGGCATATCTGGACGAGAATGGATATGCAGCACAGTCTATTGACGAGACAATGCTCGCAAAGGATGCTTCCGGAAATGAACTGGGATATGCGTTTACAGTAACCACATCCGAGGGTTACGGCGGAGATATCCAGTTTGCAATGGGAATCCAGGATGACGGAACGATGAACGGAATCTCCATTCTCTCTATCAGCGAGACAGCAGGTCTTGGTATGAGAGCGAACACAGACGCATTTAAAGATCAGTTCAAAGATAAGAATGTAGATAAATTTGAATATACAAAATCTGGTGCCACAGCAGACAATCAGATCGATGCGTTAAGTGGTGCCACGATCACAACGAATGCCATGACAAACGGTGTCAACGCCGGATTATGTGCATTCCAGTATGAGAAAGGAGGAAATCAGTGATGAAACCAAACACACCTGCAGAACGTTTGTATAACGGAATCATCAAAGAAAATCCTACCTTTGTACTGATGCTTGGTATGTGTCCGACACTGGCTATCACCACATCTGCAACGAATGGTATCGGAATGGGACTTACTACAACTGTGATCCTTGCTGCATCTAACCTGATGATTTCTCTTCTGAGAAACTTTATTCCGGACAGAGTCCGTATGCCTGCATTTATCGTAGTTGTTGCTTCCTTTGTAACAGTCGTACAGCTTCTTTTACAGGGATTTATCCCGAGCCTGTATGATTCACTTGGAATCTATATTCCACTGATCGTAGTAAACTGTATTATTCTTGGCCGTGCAGAGGCTTACGCATCCAAGAATAAACCGATTCCGTCTTTGTTTGATGGTATTGGTATGGGCCTTGGCTTTACTTTAAGTATCACCTGTATCGGTGCGGTACGTGAACTGATCGGTGCCGGTTCTTTATTTGGACACCAGATCATTCCGCTGGCAGATGCGGCGGCAGGCAAGGCCGGTTATGAACCGATCACGATCTTTATCCTCGCACCCGGAGCATTCTTCGTTCTGGCAGCTCTTTCTGCATTACAGAACAAATTTAAGCTTGGTGCGGCCAAACGTGGTATTGACCCGAGTAATCCGGACTGCGGCGGAAGCTGTGCAGCCTGCGGCAACAGTATGTGCAAGGGAAAAAGGGGGTAATGGATTATGAAAGAACTTTTGATCATACTTATAAGCTCAGCGATCGTAAATAACGTAGTCCTCAGCCAGTTCCTTGGTCTTTGCCCTTTCCTCGGTGTTTCCAAGAGTGTTGAGACTGCAGCCGGCATGGGCGGTGCGATCATCTTCGTTATCACGCTGTCATCTTTTGTGACAGGTATTATTTATAATGTTATTCTGGTACCTACAAACCTGACTTATCTGCAGACTATCGTATTCATCCTGCTGATCGCGGCACTGGTACAGTTTGTGGAGATGTTCCTTAAGAAAGCAATGCCTTCTCTGTATCAGGCACTTGGTGTGTATCTTCCTCTGATCACAACAAACTGTGCAGTTCTCGGTGTTGCCCTTACAAACGTACAGAAAGGTTATAACGTACTTCAGGGAACAGTGAACGGATTCGCAACAGCAGTCGGCTTCACGATCTCTATCGTGCTGATGGCTGGTATCCGTGAAAAAATCGCATATAATGACATTCCGAAATCCTTCCAGGGATTCCCTACAGTTCTGCTGACAGCCGGACTGATGGCAATTGCCTTCTTCGGATTTTCAGGACTGATTTAAGGAGGGGAATATTATGAATATGGGAGCAATTATAGCAGCAACTGTGCTGGTTGCGGCAGTCGGTCTTTTTATTGGTATTTTCCTCGGAGTAGCCGGTAATAAATTTGCAGTAGAAGTAGATGAGAAGGAAGTTGCAGTCCGTGAGGCACTTCCGGGAAATAACTGCGGCGGCTGTGGTTATCCGGGCTGTGATGGTCTGGCAGCGGCGATCGCGAAAGGTGAAGCGCCTGTCAACGGATGTCCTGTAGGCGGTGAGCCTGTCGGAAAGATCATCGCAGGGATCATGGGACAGGAAGTTGTGGAAACTGCCCGCCAGGTTGCATATGTAAAATGTGCAGGTACCTGTGAGAAGACAAAAGATAATTATGAATATACAGGTGTGGAAGACTGTGAGATGATGGCTTTCATTCCTGGCGGCGGAGCCAAGGCGTGTGGATTTGGCTGTCTTGGATTCGGAAGCTGCGTAAAGGCCTGTCCGTTTGGTGCGATTGATGTAGTGAATGGTGTGGCTGTGGTTGATAAAGAGACCTGTAAGGCATGCGGTAAGTGCGTTGCAAAATGTCCGAAGCATCTGATCGAGCTTGTTCCGTATGAGCAGTCTACATTTGTACAGTGTAGTTCTAATGCGAAAGGTAAGGCTGTTACATCTGCCTGTGAGGTTGGATGTATCGGATGTAAGAAGTGTGAGAAGACCTGTCCGAACGGTGCGATCACAGTTGAGAATTTCTGTGCTCAT
>CAVCYJ010000166.1:0-7277 GCA_963605995.1 Holdemanella biformis
TAGTGTGCATCAAACAAGGCAATGCAGCGGAGCTGCGAGCCTGTAAAGAGAAACACTCACTCAGCGATCGCAGGAAGTTAATTCTCAAGGAAATGTCAACATGTATGTAGTTTTGAAGGTACAGTAAAAAACCAGCTATCATCTAGCTGGTTTTTTTGTGCGCAAAAATGGGGATAAACATAAGAGGACAAAATAAAAAAACTGTTTAACCGAATCAGATAAGTTCTCTGCTTCAATTGCGAATATCCGCTTTGATCAGTCTGATAATATTTTTAAAGAAAATTGAGGGGTGGTCAAAATCTGTAAATATAATGTCAAAATCTGGAATAGAAAATATGACGGGAGTCTGCAATAATATAACCATCCTGGTTGTGCACAGCAAATAAAGAACAGGAGGAAAAAAATGGAGTCATTTAATCATATTGTCAACAGTATCAGCTCCATTGTATGGAGCAATGTATTAGTTGTACTTTGTCTGGCTGCGGGTATTTACTTTTCGATAAGACTAAAATTTCCTCAGATTCGATTGTTTAAAGAAATGGTGAATTTGCTGCTGAAGGTAGATTCAGACAGCAACAGCGGAATTACACCTTTTCAGGCATTTGCGACAACAGTTGGATCGAGAGTGGGAATGGGAAGTGTGGCTGGTGTGGCTACCGGAATTTTTTTCGGAGGTCCGGGAGCAGTTTTCTGGATGTGGATTTTGGGACTGCTGGGAGCTGCAACTGCATTGATCGAATCAACACTTGCACAGGCATACAAAACAAAGATTAATGGAGAATACATAGGAGGACCGGCGGTCTTTATTGAGAGAGGATTACATATGAAACCATATGCAGTTGCATTTGCCCTCGCAACAGTATTAGGTCCAGGAATCCTCATGCCGGGACTTCATGCAAACTCCATTGCCAGTACATTTAAACGTTCATTCGGAACAGGAATGATCACGGGTGGAGTTATCCTCTGCGTCTGTCTGGGACTGGTTGTATTCGGTGGGGTAAAGCGAATTGGAAAATTTGCAGAGAAAGCAGCACCGTTCATGTGTCTGGTATATATGCTGATGGCACTTGGAATCGTTGTGCTGTATTTCAGAAATATACCGGAAGTACTGAAAGAGATTTTTGCATCTGCATTTGGTATGGATGCAGTATTCGGCGGAATCCTGGGTTCTGCAATTGTATGGGGTGTAAAAAGAGGTGTCTATTCTACAGAAGCAGGACAGGGCTCTGGAGCGATTGTTTCCGCAGCGGCAGAGGTATCACATCCGGTTAAACAGGGACTTGTACAGGCACTTTCTGTTTACATTGTTTCTTTTATTGTATGCACATCAACAGCGGTTATCCTGCTTCTGAGTTATTCCTATAATGTAATGAATGAAGTAACCGGCGAAATGATCGTAGAGTATCTGCCGGGAAGCCAGTACGGGGTAGGATGGACACAGGACATTCTGGAGAAAACCTACGGAGGACTGATTGGCGGAAAGCTGTTTGCCATTATCATTGCATTGTTTGTATTTACCAGTCTGCTGGGGTATTCCTATCAGGCAGAGAGCAATGTTAGTTATCTTTTCAAAGGAAATAAAACAGCAGTTATGCTTATGAGAGTAATCTTCGTATTGTCTACATTCTCCGGAGTACTGGTAAATGCAGATGTGATCTGGTCAATGGGGGATATTGGGGCAGGTCTGATGGCATGGCTGAATATTATCGCAATCGTGCTCCTATCAAAGAAAGCACTGGAGATTTTCGGGGATTATGAGATGCAGAAAAAACAGGGAAAAGATCCTGTATTTGATCCTTTGAAATTTGGCATTGATGATACCGAACATATATGGACAGAACGTCTGAAAAAACAGAAATAAAGAGAGTAAAAAGGAGAAGCATTATGTTAAAAAATACAAGAATAACAGACCCGGTTCTCGCAGAACTTGTAGACGAGGAACTGAAAAGACAGGAACACAACATTGAGATGATCGCATCTGAGAGTACAGCGCCACTTGCAGTTATGGAACTGACAGGAAGCGTATTTACAAATAAAACACTGGAAGGATATCCGGGAAGAAGATTCCAGGCAGGATCTCATGTAGCTGATAAAGTAGAAGAACTTGGATGTCAGCGGGCAAAAGAACTGTTTGGTGCAGATCATGTAAATATCCAGTCTTATTCAGGATCAACAGCAAACTACAGTGTTTATGCATCCATATTGAATCCAGGAGACAGAGTGCTGAGTATGCGTCTGGATCAGGGGGGACATCTGACTCATGGTTCACCGGCTAACTGGGTAAGCAAAATTTACAACTTCGATTTCTATGCAATGGATCCGGAGACAGAGCTCATCGATTATGAGGCTCTGGATGCAAAAGCAAAAGAATACAAACCGAAGCTGATCGTTGCAGGGGCAAGCTCTTATTCCAGACTGATCGACTATGAGCGTATCGCAAAAACAGCAAAAGAAGTTGGTGCATACTTCATGGTAGATATGGCTCATATCGCAGGTCTTGTTGCTGCAAAAGTAATCCCAAGCCCGATCCCATATGCAGATTTTGTGACATCTTCTACAACAAAGACATTCTGCAGCGCAAGAAGTGGTATGGTATTCTGTAAAGCAGAACATGCAAAACTACTGGACAAGGGTACATTCCCCGGAGCACTTGGATCCATTCAGTTACATACAATGGCTGCAAAAGCATGGTCATTCAAATATGCTGCAACTCCGGAGTTCCGTACGATCATGGAACAGGTTGTAAAGAATGCAAAATGCCTTGCTGAAGAACTTGAGAAATATGGTTTCCGTATCGTAAGCGGCGGAACGGACAATCATCTGTTAGTTGC
Organism: Holdemanella biformis; assembly: GCA_963605995.1. Classification (GTDB taxonomy): domain Bacteria; phylum Bacillota; class Clostridia; order Lachnospirales; family Lachnospiraceae; genus Blautia_A. The sequence continues at coordinate 2,832 of CAVCYJ010000166.1, forward strand.
AGACCTCCGTGGAAAACATATCACAGGAAAAGATTTCCAGAACGCACTGGATGCAGTCGGCATCACAGTAAACAAAAACATGGTTCCATTTGACCCTGAGAAACCAGGCATAACAAGTGGTGTTCGTATTGGCCTTACAGCCGTATCCCAGAGGGGATTAAAAGAGCCTGAGATCCGTCAGATCGCTGCAATCATGAATAAAGTTGCAGAAGCTCCTCATGACGAGAAGAATCTGCAGGAATGCAAAGCAGAAGCAGAGGCTCTGATCGCAAAATTCCCGCTTTATCCGGCAGGATCTTTTGAAGACTGATCATAAAAAATCTGGTTATAGGTGACTATCCGACTGAGTATTACAGGCAGATAATAAGAAAAGCAGGGAGGCGGGCAGAATGAATGAAGACAGAATTGGGATTGAAGAAATGTGTATGCAGGATATGCAAGGCCTGATCTATGGTCCGAAAGATGAAATTGATGCGTTTAAAGATCTTTGTGAAAAGCAGCTTCCATCAGAAAATAATGATGACTGGTCTGAATCCAGACATTATTAATAAAAATGAATGAAGTAAGTGGTTGAAAGGGGAGCTGTCGTAACAGACAGCTTCTCTCATTATATGTCAGGGTACTTTGAAGATAACTATTCAGCAGTCTGCTATTCTGCGAGGAACTGAACAGTTACCTTTGAAGAATAACAATGTGCGAATTGTAATGTGACGGATCAGCATAATGAAAGGCGGTGAGCAGATTTGACAAAAGCAGATTCTTCTTTTAAATTTAATAATATAGAAGAAAAAATACCGCCAAGGAGGCTGTTAATGATGACGAAGCAGAAAACAGACTGGGGAGAAATCTCCTGGCTGGATGAGACGCAGGATAACACCCAGGGACTGCAGGTTGGAATAGTCACATTACCGGTTGTTGCTCATCAGCCAAAACATATGCATTACGAAGAACAGGTGATCTATGTAACAAAAGGACAGGCATTATCGAAGATCGATGGTGTGAGCAGCCTGCTCAAAGCCGGAGATATCATGCACTGGCCGGCAGGTGTGGAACATGAAATTTTTAATGTTGGAGGAGTTCCGTTTCAGCACCTGCTGATTTCAAATCCGGTACAGGAAGAACAAATCGAACTGTTCCCGGAGGATCAGGATGAAGAAATTTCTCCGGAACTGATCTATATAGCAGTTGAAGCAATTCGGACACAATTTCTGGAAACGCTTCATTACGGATACGCTATTTTTGATGCACTTGGCAATCTGATTCTGCAGAGTAATTACATGCCCAAATATTGTGAACAGTGTTGCCATCCCTCAAAGATACCAGGAAAAGCAGCCTGTATGCTTTCTCTGAGTCTGGAGGAGCGGAAAGCAGAAAAAATATTCAAATGTCCTTATGGAATGGAAGTTTTTCATTATCCGATTTATTTCACGAAGAAATTTCTGGGATATATTGAATGTGGATTTATCCGACATGACAGCGGTGAGTATGGAAAAATTCAGGAAGTCTATGACGTTCCTGAAAGTGTTGTAATTGGAATTAAGGTACTGATGAAACGGATACTGAAGGCAATCCGCAATTATTGTGAGTTTGAACAGTTTCGGAGAAATCTCATGGAAAAAGAGATGAAGATATCATCCAATGAAGAAATGCACAAGACATTGATGAAAAATCTCCAGGAAACGCAATATGCCATGACAGACCTTAAAATTAATCATCATTTTCTGTTTAATACCTTAAACAGTATGGCATCCATGGCTCTGGACAGTGGTTCCATGAATCTGTATCAGTCAATCGTGGATCTGTCCAAGATGTTCCATTATACTTTGAAAGCGCAGAACTCCATTGTCCCACTGGAAAAAGAAACGACTTATGTACGGGCATATCTGCAGCTTCAGAAACTGCGTTATGAAGAGAATCTGGAATTGTATATAAAACAGGATCCGGCAGCGAAATATGCTATGGTTCCGTTTAATTTTCTCCAGCCGGTTGTGGAGAATGCATTTACCCACGGTTTTAAAGACTGTATCCACAGGAAACTGATACTGGAAATCTTCAGAAAAGAAGAACGGATAGAAATACAGGTAATCAATTCCGGTAATAAAGTAACGGAAGAAATGTGTCGGACGATCAACTGTTCAATTCAGGGAAATACTTCCCATGGCCTGTCAATGGTTTACCGCAAACTGCAGAGTGTTTATGGAGAGGCGGCAGAGTTTTATATTTCTGCTGCCGGCAATGGAAATACCTGCTTTACCATCAGTTTCCCGTTTCGTGAGGAGAAAGGAGTCCGCTTATGATCCGTGCAGTGATTTGTGATGATGAAAAAGCCGCATTAAATATTATCCGGCATTTTATAGAAGCAGAGAAACTCCCAATCCAAATCGTGGGAACAGCAGAAAATGGCAGGGATGCATACAATCTGATCCAGTGCCAGAAACCGGAACTGGCATTTATGGACATCCATATGCCATACATGAATGGCTTTGAGATCATACAGAAGATGAAAGATACAAAGGTGATCATTATTACAGCATATGATTCCTTTGAATATGCGCAGAGAGCCCTGCGTCTGGGAGCCAGTGATATCCTTTCCAAACCGATCGATATGGAACAGTTAAAGCAGGCAATCATCCGTGCTGTAGGATGGAAGTTTACAGGAAATGAAGTTGTAGACACAATCCTGGCTTATTTATATGAACATTACGCTGAGAAAATTGAACTTGATACACTGGCAGCCCTGACATTCTGCACAGAGAGTCACATTGCCAGAGTTTTCAAAAAATATACAGATACAACGATTATTTCCTATGTACACAGAATAAGAGTAGAAAAAAGCATTAAATTGATGGAAGAGAAGAATCTGCCGGTAAAAGAAGCGGCACTGGCAGTGGGCTATCAGAATCTGAATCATTTTTATAAATATTTTAACCAGTATACAGGAATGACACCCGCAGCTTACATGAAGCAAAGGAGGCAATAAAAAATGTTTGATTTAACAGAACTGGAGAGACGCACACCGATTCTGCGAGATATACGGGAGGAAAAAGAAGTATTCTGGATGAATCCGGATAAAACCAATTGCGAAGAGGCAATGAAGCATATAGAACTGACCATGGAAGATGTAAATGATGCAGAGGAAAGATTAGAGCGTTTTGCACCATTTATCATGAAATGTTTCCCGGAAACCAAAGACAGAAATGGTCTGATCGAATCTGTTCTGGCTCCGATACCGAAGATGCAGGAATTACTGAATGAGAAATATCAGAGTAATCTGGAAGGTACCTTACTGCTGAAACAGGACAGTCATCTGGCAATTGCAGGTTCCATCAAAGCACGCGGCGGTATTTACGAAGTTCTGAAACATACAGAAGACCTTGCGTTGGAACATGGTCTTCTAAAACCGAAAGACAGTTATGACAAACTGGCAGATGAAGAAAGCAGACAGTTTTTCAGAAATTATACAATCCAGGTTGGTTCTACCGGAAACCTGGGAATGAGCATTGGGATCATGAGTGCTGCGGTTGGATACAATGTGATCGTTCATATGTCAGCAGATGCGAAACAGTGGAAGAAAGATCTGCTGAGAAGCCATGGTGTAACTGTAAAGGAGTATGAATCCGATTACAGTGAGGCTGTCAGAAACGGCAGAGCATTATCAGATCAGGATCCGAAGAGCTATTTTGTAGATGATGAAAATTCCAGAACACTGTTTCTTGGTTATGCTGTAGCAGCCAAACGTCTGAAAAAACAGCTCAAAGAGCAGAGTGTTACAGTAGACGAAGAACATCCACTGTTTACATATATCCCATGCGGAGTAGGCGGAGCACCGGGCGGAGTCAGCTTCGGATTAAAACTGGTATTTGGTGACAACGTACACTGTTTCTTTGTAGAGCCAACACAGGCTCCCTGTATGCTGGTTGGAATGTCAACCGGTCTGAATCATGAAATTTCGGTGCAGGATATCGGCCTCACAGGTCTTACCCATGCAGACGGACTTGCTGTAGGCAGACCGTCAGAATTTGTAGGCGGAGTGATGAAATATCTTCTCAGTGGAGAATTTACCATCTGTGATGCGAAACTGTATGACTATATGAGAGATTTTCTTGACACAGAAGACATTTTCCTTGAACCAAGCGCCTGCGCCGCTTTTCAGGGGCCAGTATATATCGGAAAGAGCGGAAACACTGAGAAATATCTTCTGGAAAATCGTTTGAAAGAAAAGATGAAAAACGTAACTCACATCGCCTGGGCAACCGGCGGAAGCCTTGTTCCGGAAGAGATTCGTGAAGAATATAAGAAAACTTATCTGGATCAATAATAAAAAGAATCAGGAAAAAAATTCAGGTGAAATACAGGGTAAAGGTCGAAATGAAGAAATTTCGGCCTTTTTATTAGTTTGCGCGCCATGGGCGCGCTCTAACGGGTGCAAGTCCCGAACACGCCCAG
>CAVCYJ010000167.1:0-7176 GCA_963605995.1 Holdemanella biformis
CTTTTCTTATTATGTATAGCCCATAACAGGAAAGAATTTCAGGCAGTAAGATCCATTCCTATGGATTCTGCAATTTCCTTTAATTTATCTGTGGCAAATCCGGTATATTTTCCGATCTTATCAAGAGGTTCTTTGTCTTTAAGCATCATCTTTGCAAGAGACAGATTTTTTCTTTCGATTCCCTGCTCAATTCCCTGCTCCACCAGTGCTTTTCCAAGATTACACATATCCTGCACCTCGCTTTCAAATTCTTCTGTCATGGCGATGCCGAAATCTTTCTGAAGACGGTTTTTCTTTGCCTCAGAGGATGTGGAAAGAGAGAAGAGCGTGTTCAGCAGATCAAGGATCTCCAGATCACTCTCTTTGTCTGCATCACCTAAATTTACGATAACAACTTCCATAAGATCATAATTGTCAGCGGCTTCATAGGGTTTGCCTAACACCGCATCCTGTACAGTATGATATCTGAATATTCCGTTCCTGCGTTTTTTTGCCGGATCCGGACAGATCCAGATACTGTAGACCTTCTGCAGCTTTTCATAATGTTCACCGGTAAAAACAGTGCCATACTGCTCAGAGATCATTCTTGCACAATAATAAAAGCCTCTTGTAACCAGTGGATATCCAGGTGTGTCATTTAGCTGGATCTCCAGATTAATGATGAGCTGTACCGGTTCTCTGCCATCCGGGATATATGCTTTAAAGCGGATATCATAGTACACCGTCTGGTCTTTGATAGCATTTGCCTCGGAATTGAGGGGGTCTATCCGTTCATTTCCGTCCAGCGATCCATTGCGGTCCGACTGATCCTGGTGTACTGCCCGGCTGGAAATATCGATATCTCCTTTCAGGCAATGCTCACAGATAAACCGGACACTATATTGGGAAAATTCTTTTGTACAGGATTTGAGGATCCAGGCAATGACTGCCTTATAGGTTAATAGTTTCTTGGCGCATTCATCATATCTTGCACGGTCTGCGGCAAGATCGATCGTCTGTGCCAGGTTTGTTTGACGTAATATGGATGTCACCTCCTGTCACATATTTTATATTTATATTTTATCAGAACGGATATCCGTTTACCAGAGAAACTTTTCGACAATCACCGGATATATTTTGACAAAGAAAGACTCCGGTCACTGCGGCCGGAGCCTTCTTTTTAGGAATCTGACTGCTATAGTGATATGAACGTTCTCAGATACAGAATGCTGCGTATATGGGTACGATACGGTAGTAGTCTTTCTGTTTGAAATCCTCAGCAGAAAAAAGATACAGCTGATCTGTTTTCTGCGAGTCTGTTGTAGTGTACAGCTGCATCAGACTTCTGCATTTTTGATGTGGTGTTGTACGGTAGTCTGCAGCAATCAGGCGATTATTTCGGCTGAGTAAAAATGGAACTTCAGCCTGGTTTCCACTGAACCAGTAAGAGAGAGTATAGCCGTTTTGAACAAAATGCTGAGCCAGAAAGGATTCGGTGCATGCGGTGTTGGCGGAGCTTTCCATACCGGACAGAAGCTGGATAGAGGGAATATGGAGTATTCGTGTGCACAGTCCGGTGTCTATTGGATATAGATGTAATGCATTTTGCGCGTTTATGTTTCGGAACTGTCGGCACGGTAATACAAGTCCTGAATGAATGAGCCAGTGCAGAGGTTCCTGATAGATTTTGGCGGAAGCTCCTTTTTTTATGCGGGCATACTGGAATTTTCGGCTGGTTCTGCCAAGCTGGGAAGGAATAGACAGCCAGACACTCTGGCAATGACCGGCATTTCCTTTTGGGGCAAGAGCGTTAATATCGTTGAGAAAAAGACTGAGGAGCTTCTGCTGGATATCGGGTACCATCAGAAGTTTTTTTTCTTTTCTGAAATTCATAATGGCAGCAGGCATTCCACCGATGATCTGATAGAGCCGAAATTGTGTCATGGCTTTTTCGTGCAGGTTTGTTCCCAGTGGTTCAAAATTTATGAAATGAGTCCGGATTTCACGTGCCAGGGAGAATTCTGCGTTTGCCCACAGAAATTCTTCAAAATCAAGAGGAAACAGGTCGAGAAGTTCAAAGTCACACGCAGAAAATTCAGATGAAGAGGAAACGCCTCTTGTTGCTGCAACGATATGATATTGTGGAAAGTCAGCGGAAATAGAAGCAAGGACTCTGGAAATTCCGGGAACACACTGGATATTGTCAAGAATCAGCAGGGATGAGGAAGGAAACAGAGGTTTATCAGCGCAGGTTTCCAGAAAAAGAAGGACATCCCGGGAGTCATGGGGAACAGTCAGATAGTCGGCTGCCGGCTGATCAGTTTCAAGATTGATATAGAGGGTATGTTCATAGTGTTTACTGCCGAAATCTGTAAGCAGCCAGGTTTTTCCCGTCTGGCGAAGACCATGAAGAATAAGAGGCTTACGGTTTGAACTTTTTTTCCAGCGGATCAGTGAATCAGTACATTTTCTTCTCATAGAAAGCTCCTTTTGTAAATGGTGGTATTGTTATCAGATGATAGTGATCCAGGCAGATAAAAACCATCCGCTTCACTACGTAGTGCTACAACGAATAACTGCTCAGCAGTTTATCAGAAGGAGCTTACACTTCTCCTGATACAGGTAAGTCCCCATCCAGTGCTTATTGCTTTTCACAATTGAAGCAGGGGATCTATCTGATTTGGTTAAATTATAAGGAAAAATATCAGAAAAATCCATATATAAAGATAGAAAAAAGTCGATTTACACATTTTTAGATATTTGTTATCGTAATTGTGTTGACAAAATAGTGCTTATATTTATTAAGGAGGAAATTCATGAAGAGAATTAATGCGATTTATGCAAGGCAGTCTGTGGACAGAGTGGATAGTATTTCTATTGAAAGTCAGATTGAGTTCTGTAAGTATGAACTGAAAGGCGGCGATTTTAGGGAATACAGGGATAAGGGATACAGCGGTAAGAATACGGTCAGGCCACAGCTCCAGCAGCTGCTGACAGATATCCGCAGAGGAGAGATCGAGAAGGTGATCGTATATAAGCTGGACAGGATCAGCCGTTCTATTCTTGATTTTTCTAACATGATGGAATTATTTCAGCAATATCAGGTAGAATTTGTATCATCTACAGAGAAATTTGATACTTCCACACCTATGGGACGTGCGATGTTAAACATTTGTATCGTGTTTGCACAGCTTGAACGTGAGACGATCCAGAAGCGCGTGAGCGATGCATATTATTCCAGAAGCCAGAAAGGGTTTCATATGGGTGGAAAGCCTCCTTACGGATATCGGCTGGAGGATACTGTTATGGGTGGAATCCATACTAAAAAGCTGGTGGAAGAGCCACAGGAGGCAATGATAGTGAAAGAAATTTTTGAGATGTATGAACAACCGGATACCTCTTACGGAGATATCACCAGATATTATGCGGAGAAAGGAGTTCAATTTTATGGAAAGGAGCTGATTCGTCCCATGCTGGCTCAGCTTTTGCGAAATCCTGTATATGTCCGGGCTGATATGGACGTATACAGGTTTTTTAAAAGCCATGGAACCAATATTGCAGGCGAATCAGAATTGTTTGACGGGGTTCATGGATGTTATCTGTACCAGGGCAGGAATGCAGCAGCTGATAAGCAGCAGAATCTCAAAGGACATATGCTGGTGCCTGCACCGCATGAAGGACTGATATCCTCGGAACGATGGCTGAATTGCAGAATTAAACTTATGAGAAATAAGACGAACCAGGCAAATCGTAAGGCTGTAAATACCTGGCTTGCCGGGAAGGTGAAATGTGGACATTGCGGTTATGCGCTGATGAGTCTGAAAATACAGTCCGGTAAACAGTACTTAAGATGTACAAAGCGGCTGAACAATAAAGCATGTCCCGGATGTGGAAAGATTTATACAGAAGATGTGGAGGCTTATGTGTATAAGGAAATGGTAAATAAACTGCGTACGGAACAGACTCCCACGGGTTATACAAAACTGAAAGATAACCCAAGGGTAAAACAGGTCTGCAGGGAACTTGAAGAAATTGAGGATGAGATATTGCTGCTTGTAGATTCACTGACAGGATCAGGAGAAACGCTGAGTAATTATATCAATCAGAGAGTAGAGGAGCTTGATCATACCCGGCAGATGAAGCTGGAAGAAATCAGGAATCTCGCAGAAAGTCATGCCTCGCCGGAACAACTGGAGAAAGTTGTGTCCAATATAAGTCTCTGGGATGAAATCGGATTTGAAGAGAAGAGATTTACTGTTGATAAGATGATATCACTGATAAAAGTGCTTCCGGGTTCGATTCAGATACAGTGGAGATTCTGAAGAAACCCGCCGCAGGCAAAAAAAGCCTGCAGGTGGGTCTGAGGTCGACAGCCAGTTGTTCAGTCCTTTACCAGTTTGCGGTTTTTTTCCAGCATTTCATGAATGATATTCTGTGTATATTCTCCGATATGTTTTTTGTCTTCTTTACTCAGTTCATCCGGATAGATTGGTTTGCCATATTCTACTACAACTCTGGCAGGTGCCATTTTTGGAAAATGGGCTTCGAAAATATCGGCCGAATTGCTGATGGCAATGGGAATGATCGGACATTTTGCTTTAGTGGCAATCTTAAAGCTTCCCTCATGGAACGGGAGCATGTCCAGCTCATCTTCGTTTCTGTTTCTGGTTCCCTCGGGGAAGATACAGATCGAGATGCCGGATTTCACTTTATCTGCTGCAGCGAGGATGGTTTTCAGACCCTGCCGGATGTCTTTTCTGTCGAGGAAGAGACAGTGAAGATAGCGCATCCACGTAGAAAGAAGCGGAATTTTTTCCATTTCTTTTTTGGCAATATAACCGGTGCGGATCGGACAGCGGGAGTAGGTAAGGAGTATGTCGAAATAGCTTCTGTGATTGCCGATATAGAGTACGGGTATGTCCTTCGGCACATTTTCTTCTCCGATCACTGTAACTCTGGCACCGGTGAGCCACAGGATAAATCTGAACACTGCCTGAATGATGCGGAGAGAGCTGATATCCTTTGTCATGGGTGAGAATTTACCGATGATCCATTCCACGAGAAGGATGGGGATAGAGAGAATCAGGTATCCGATTACTGCGATACAGACGAGAATAAATCGTATCATTATTCGTTTCCTTTCCGGGCATATATGAGAACTGCCCCTGTAATTTCCTCTCTATTATACGAAATAATGAGATATCCTGCAAGAAAGAATACCATTGTAAAATTCAGCTGTTACTGTTCGATTACTGTTCGCCCCGGGGCAGGTAACGGTAATAATCAGACCTTTGCAGACATAAAGTAGGTAGGGGGTGTGTTATGGAAAAGACCGAAGGACTGGAGCAGGTGTTTCTGGTGGTGCTGTTGACCGTAATGCTGTCGGTTTCGGCGGCAGGGTGTCAGTTTATTAAGATTGAAGAGAGGGAACGGACACCTCTGGAATATACGATCGTGAAGCAGGAGGAGATTCCGGCAGAAGCGGTGGAACTGATGGAACGGAAGAAGGAGGAGGCTTTTCAGATGACATATCAGGAAGGAAACGTGCGGTATCTGATGAAAGGATACGGAATGCAGTTTTCGGGAGGATACAGCATTCAGGTTGAAGAGGTTTCGGAATCTGAGAACGCAGTGTTCTGCAAAACCAGACTGATAGGACCATCAGAGGAGGCGGGCGGCGAACCTTCATATCCATGTATTGTTCTGAAGATAGCGGAAACTGGGAAACCCGTAGAGTTTACAGGGTAGTGTGCCGGCAATTTCCGGTATACTGGCATAAATATATATCAGGAAAGGAATGAGGCGTGTTGGAATTAAAGAAAGAAAATATCCGGATGCTGCATATTAAGAACAAAGCGGCAAGTCAGGTTACTTTTGACGAGGATTATAATGTGCCGGATGTAAAACCGGATATTGGCCGAATGGTACAGAGTAAGGCAGATGTATCTATGGACGAGGTACGACTGAGCGAGGGAAGGGCTGTCATCAAGGGAACATTAAACACAGATCTGCTTTATGTGGGAGAAAAAGAGGGAAAAGTCTACAGCCTTTCTGCGAAACTTTCTCTGGATGAGATTATTAATCTGGAAGGAATCGAGGGAGGAGATAAGCTGTGTCTGAGCTGGGAGATAGAGGATCTCAGCGTTCATATAATACATTCGAGAAAATTGAACATCAAGGCAATCGTTACCTTATATGCAGTTGTGGACGAACTGACAGAAATTGAACTTCCTGTTTCGCTGAATGAACCGGAGATTTCGGCAAAAAAACGCAAATTCCGGCTTATGAGTCTGTGTATACATAAAAAAGATACCCTGCGCATTAAGGATGATATTATACTTTCCTCGAACAGACCAAATGTAGAGAATCTGCTGTGGTATATTGTTGAACCACGAAACCTGAACCTGCGGCCGGAAGAAAATAAACTCAGGGTAAAAGGCGAGCTGGCAGTTTTTGTCCTGTACACAGGCGCAGGAGAGGAAATCCCACCACAATGGCTGGAATATACAATACCTTTTAACAGTGAGATGGAGTGTAATGGATGTTCAGAGGAATTAATTCCACATATTGAACCATCATTAATCCATCAGGGAGTGGAGGTAAAACCTGATCCGGATGGTGAAGAGAGGATCCTGCAGGTGGATGCTGTACTGGAACTGAATATGAAAATGTACAGAGAAGAGGAGCAGGAGCTGATTCTGGATGTCTACAGTCCTTTTAAGGAATGCGTGCTGCATGGGGAAAAGAAACTTCTTGAAAGTCTTCTGGTGCGGAACTTTTCCAGATGCCGCCTGACTGAAAGGATAGAAGTAAAGGAAAATCAGGGAAAAGTCCTGCAGCTTTGCCACAGCAGCGGCAGAGTGAAAGTAGATAAGACCAGGATTACGGATAAAGGAATCGTGGCAGAGGGAATTGTGGCATTAAAGATTCTGTATATTATCGGAAATGATGAGATGCCGTTTTATTCGATGGATGCCATGCTTCCCTTTACGCACCTGATCGAAGCAAATGAGATCGGTACGGATTGTACGTATTCTCTGCAGGCAGACCTGGAACAGCTTTCCACTGCGATGGCAGATGGTGCTGAAATTGAAGTGAAGGCAGCGGTGGGACTGAATGTTCTGGTGTTCAGGCAGTGGGAAGAGCAGATCATTGACTCTGTGGAGGAACAGCCGCTGGATCACAGGAAAATCGAGA
>CAVCYJ010000168.1:0-7121 GCA_963605995.1 Holdemanella biformis
CTCTCTGTCAGTTCTTTAAACTTCTCAGGTGTAGCATCTTCATTGAATACTTTAATTACTTCCTGAAGATCATCACAGCTGTATGCATTCTCATAGATACCTGTTGCGTATCCGTAGAGTTCTACATATTCTTTCTCAGATGTTGCTGTCCAGAATCCCTGATACAGACGTACCGCCTGTCCATTTTCCTTCACTGCATCTGTATTTCCTGTGATCGCATTATAGATCATTGCAAATGCAGGACCCGCCAGAGATGCATATTTACCCTGTACATAGTCAATTGGTGCATTTCCGAACATATCTTTCTCTTTGAAGATTTCAAAGTTTCCGTCTGTAAAGCTGTCGATAGCTCCCACCAGAATGTTGCTGTTCTGTTCTTTCTCTTTATCTGCGATCTTGTCCAGGTAAGTAGAAACATGGAACGCACTCATCAGGGCATCACAGTTTCCATCTGCAAATGCAGTACTCAGGTTATCAAGTCCGGCTCCGCCCATTTCTGTATATCCCGGGCAGATCGTAACCTGCACAGTGCCGCCTTCGTCAGAAAGCTTTGTAACCTCATCTGTTGTGGAAAGTGTTTCCACATCTTCTGACAGGACCAGACCTGCCTTCTCTTCCAGAGTCTCCAGCATACCTTTCGTTCTCGTCTGATGCAGACTGTTTCCAGCACTGGCACCACCGGACATGATCACGAAATTCTTCGCTCCCTTGTCCAGGAAATATTCTGTCATATCGCATCCTGTCTGGTACACCTCATCCAGATTGGGACCTACACTTCCCATATACCATGGGTTATCCTTTACAGCTTCATAATTCTCATCGCTGATACTGTTGGAACCAAGTGCATAATACACTTCATCCTTCTCGCATTCCTTAATGATGTCCTGAAATCCGTCTGCAAACCCGCCGAAAGAAATAATACCTTCCGCGCCCCGTTCTTTCATTTCATCAATATACTGAATTTCTTCCTCTGCATTGGTTGTCTTACCGGAAAAAATAAATTTCACCGGAAAACCCGCTTCAATATAATCACGGTAATAATCAGCAAACATTTCCATTTCTGAGGAATCCGGATCATATACTATGACACCAATTGTATGTGTCTCACCATCTGCATAGGTTTCAGCAGCAGCCCACGCAGGTGTTGTGATTCCAAGCGCCATTACTGCACTCAACGTCAGACTGAGCATCTTTTTTTTCATTAAACAATTCCTCTCTTCTTTTCCATTCAGGTATCCTTGTGCATACCTGTGCGAGATACGCTCCATGCCCTTTCGCAGCATTTATTTTTTCGTATCCCTGCATTCCTCCACATAGAAGCAGGCTGCTTCGTGTCCCGGAGCAATTTCCTTCAGCTTCGGCATTTCTGCCTTACATCTGTCTGTGCAATGCTCACAGCGATTCTGGAAAGGACAGCCCTTTGGTACATCCAGGGGGCTCGGAGCCTCACTCTCGATACTCTGGATCTTCTGGTTCGGATCCATGTGAATAGAGAACTGTGCGCCCAGAAGTGCCTGTGTATACGGATGTACTGCATTCTCTGTAACATCCTCTCCCGGAATAACCTCCACAATATTTCCCAGATACATGACTGCGATCTGATGAGCAAACGAACGGATCAGTGCCAGGTCATGACAGATAAACAGCATGCTGATATTTTTCTCTTTCTGAAGGCGTACCAGAAGCTCGATAACAGATTCCTGTACGGAAACGTCCAGTGCGGAAGTCGCCTCGTCACAAACCAGGATTTCCGGTTCCAGTGAAAGAGCTCTTGCGATACTGATCCTCTGTCTCTGACCACCGCTCATGTTGTGCGGGTAACGGTCTACGAAATCACCCGGCAGCTCTACCATTTCCAGCAGCTCTCTTGCTTTGGCCTCTTTTTCGCTTTTCTTTAATTTTCCGAAATTGATCAGCGGCTCTGTAAGGATGTCCACGATCTTCATCTTCGGGTTAAATGATGCCAGCGGGTCCTGAAAAACCATCTGCATGTTCTGGCGGTTCAACCATGTTTCTTTTTTGGAAAGATCAGCAAGGTTTTTGCCATGATACAGAATCTCACCGCTGGTAGGTCTGTCGAGGGAGATGACCATTCTCACGAATGTGGACTTACCGCATCCACTTTCTCCTACGATTCCTAATGTCTTGCCTTTATATACATTAAGATTAATGTCATTGCAGGCTGTCAGTGTCCGTCCATGGGAGGCCGGAAACTGTTTTACGATATGTTTTGCACTCAGTACGATATCTGATTCTTTAAACAAAACGCCTTCCCTCCATTTCCGGTACTGCTGACAGAAGTTTCTTTGTATAATCATTTGTCGGATGATTCATAACCTCATCCCTTGTTCCCTGATCCACGACTTTGCCGTGCTGCATAACGATCAGCTGGTCTGCCATGTAAGCAGCTACACCGATATTATGGGTTACGATGATGATACTTGTATGAAAATCGTCACGAAGTTCCATCATCTGACGTACGATCTGTGCCTGAGTGGTAACATCCAGCGCGCTGGTCGGTTCGTCTGCAAGAAGCAGTTCCGGATTAAAGGTCATTGCCATGGCGATACCAACACGCTGACGCATACCACCGGAAAGCTGATGAGGATAACTGTTCATGATATTCTCTGCTTCCGGAAGACGCATCTTCTCGATCATGCTTACACCTTTTTTCCATGCTTCGTCTTTTGACATTTTTGAATGAGTACAGATATATTCCACAAACTGGCTTCCAATCTTACGGATCGGATTCAGGGTTCCGCCGCAGTCCTGGAAGATCATGGATATACGTGTTCCTCTTAACTGTCTCCATTCATCCTTGGTATTGGTCAGCAGGGACTTTCCGTTAAAGAGGATATCTCCCTGTGTTACCTTACCGCCCCCGGCAAGTGCGCCGAGGACAGCTCTGATAACAGTGGTCTTTCCACTTCCACTCTCACCTACAACACTGATGATCTCACCCTTCTTCATGTTCAGATCGAAATGTTCAATAGTAGGTGCCTGCTTTCCATACTGGACTGAGAGATCCTTTATTTCAAGCATAAATTAACGCTCCTTTTACTTGTTGCTGTGCCGCCGGTTATACCTGCTTTTACTGTTTCTTTACCTGTAAACAGGGATAACCTGCACATTCAGAATCTTATTATTCAGCAAGTGCAATGTCTTTTGTCAGCCAGTAGTAGTCCATCGGATACATCTTCACGCCTGTAACTCTCTTGTTGGAGAACAGATAAGTTGTCTCATATCCGAAGAATACTGTTGCTGCGTCATCCATGATATCCTGCTGGATCTTGATGATCAGATCTTTTCTTCCTTCTTCATCAAATGTTCCTGCAAGTTCATCCAGAAGAGAGTCAACCTCTTCATTCTTATATCCTGCTGTATTATTTGCAGATGTGCTGTACCAGTTCTCTCTTAAGTAGTTTTCAGGATCACCTGTATTTGCTACCAGTACGTTCCAGATAAGGAGGTCATACTGACCGGAATCTCTCATATCAAGAAGTGTTTCATAGCTTACTGTGTTCAGGTTTACATTGATACCGATCTCTTTTAAGCTTGCCTGTGCTGCCTGTGCATAAACACCAAGCTCTGCACGGCTTGTGTAGATAACGAAATCAAGTGTCAGCGGATCTCCATCCGGTGTTTCTACGAATCCATCTCCGTCTGTATCCTTATATCCTGCTTCTTCAAGGATCTTTTTAGCGCCTTCCGGATCATAGCTGTTCTCGTCATTCAGATCATCAAATCCGAAATCAAGTGTCGGAGGTACCGGTGCTTTACCAGCTGTAGCTCCGCCCTCAAGAAGAACATCGCAATATGTCTGTTTGTCAAGTCCGCGCAGAAGTGCCTGACGGAGTGCCTTATCGCTGAGTGCACGGCCTTCGCTCTGGTTCATAAATGCATATGTGGAACGCAGGGACTGAAGTTCCTGGATCTCATAGTTGTCATTGCCTTCAAATTCAACCAGGTTCTCTGTCTTTAAGTTGTAAGCGATGTCGATCTCGCCTGTCTGGAGAGCCATGGAACGTGTTGTCTGGTCGTCTACACATTTCAGGGTTACTTTGTCAAGCGGAACTTCGCCATCCCAGTAGTTCTCGTTCTTAACTACAACGCAGGAGTCTGTCGGGCTGAAGGATTCTACTGCGTAAGGTCCTGTACAGATCGGTCCTTCCATTGCAAATGTAGAGTCATCTACATTTGTATCTACGATCAGGAATAACGGGTCTGCAAGGCTTCCTGCCATGTTTGCATTTGCTCTGTTTAAATGGAAGATCAGGTTCTGTCCGTCAACTTCCATGCTGTCCAGATCAAAGAACTCCGGTACACGGTCACTCTTATCAGCTGTACGCTGGATAGATGCCATTACCATCTCCGGTGTCATATCATCACCGTTGGAGAATTTAACACCTTCACGGATCTTGAATGTCCATGTAAGTCCGTCTTCGCTGTTTTCCCAGCTTTCTGCCAGGCATGGAACGATTTCACCGTTCTCATCGAATTTGGTAAGGCACTCACCGATCGCATAACGGGAAACAACCCAGCTGAAGTACTGCTCTGTAGGCTCCAGAGTATCAGCGAAGCTTGTTACACCGATCGTGATCTCCTTTGCATCTGCTGCATGAGTCACAGTTGCCATGGAAAATGTCATTGTACATGCAAGTGCTACTGCTAAAACTTTTTTAAATAATGTGTTTTTCATATATTCCTCCTGAAATATTAGGTAAGTGGGATTCTTTTCCACTTTATGCTTCATCATTTATCATCATTACCTGTACAGAATTCCGACTGTTCTTTTGTCACTTCTGCACTAATTGTTGTTCTATCTTACCTTACATCTGCGGTTCAGTACAAAAGCCGCAGAACTGTTTCATACCTGCATTTTACTCCTGTCTCGGATCGAGAACATCACGGATGCTGTCACCAAGCATATTGAAGACAACTACACAGATCACGATTGCAATACCCGGATAGATCATCAGCCATGGTGCTTTTGCCATGTATGTTCTTCCTTCATTAAGCATCAGTCCCCATTCCGGTGTCGGCGCTGTGGCACCAAAACCAAGGAAGGATAAGGATGCCAGCTCCAGCATCATGGTTCCGATATCTGCTGCTGCAGTTACTACCATCTGAGTAACCATGTTCGGGAGAACATGTACAAGCAGAATCTTCCATGTTTTCGTTCCGTTTACGACTGCCGCTTCAATATAGAGGTTTTTCTTCACTCTCAGCACCATGCTTCGTGCAAGACGGGCATATTTCGTCCAGCTTACCGCTGCAATGGAGATAACCGCATTTACAAGGTTCGGTCCCAGCATACCGGCAATCGCGATAGCAAGTACCAGACCAGGGAAAGAGATCATCATATCTGCGATACGCATGATCACACCGTCTACGATTCCACCGAAATATCCGGCAATAACTCCAAGAAATGTACCGATCACAAAGATAACTGCTACCAGACATAAGGTCATGACCAGAGAAGTCCTGGTTCCGAAGATAACTCGTGATAACAGGTCACGCCCCAGCTTGTCTGTTCCGAAAGGATGTGCAGAGCTTGGTGCCTGGAGAGATTCCAGCATCACTGCATCCAGCGGATCATACGGTGCGATCTGAGGTGCAAAAACAGCCACCCCGACTACGATCAGTGCCAGAATCGAAAAGAGGGTAAATTGCTTATTTTCTTTAAATACTTTCACTAACTTCAATTATCTATCCTCCTTAAGTCTTGGATCCAGATAAGTATAGGACAGATCCACAAGCAGATTGATGCACATATAGAGAATAGCAATCCACAGTACATATCCCTGAACCAGCGGGTAGTCACGACAGGAAATTGCTTTGACTGCCATATTTCCCATACCAGGCCAGTTGTAGATGATCTCAACAACTGCAGTACCGCCCAGAAGACTTCCCAGGGAAAGTCCAAGCAGAGTTACCAGCGGGAGCATTACATTAGGAAGAACGTGTCTCCATAAGATCACACTTTCCCTGATACCTCTCATTCGTGCACCTGTTACATAATCCTGATGGAGTTCCTCCAGAACCGCACTTCTTACCTGTCTGGTATATTTCGCAGACATCGCAAGAGCCAACGTAAGTGACGGCAGGACCATCGCTTTGAAATCAGTACTTCCTCCTGCTACATTTACCCAGCGAAGCTGTACGCCGAAAATACTGAGTAAGATCAGACCCAGCCAGAAGCTTGGTACGGATACCCCGATAAAAGTAATTCCTCTTACAAAGTAATCCGGGAATTTGTTCTGATACACCGCTGCCAGGATTCCCAGTGGAATGGAAATCACGATCATCATCAGCAGCGCAAGCAGAGACATCTTCAGGGTCGGCCAGAAACAGGATACAAGTTTCTGTACTACCGGCACTTTAAATGAATATGACTGTCCCATATCTCCGGTAAGTACGCCTTTCAGCCAGCTTCCATACTGTACAAGAAACGGCTGGTCAAGTCCCAGCTCATGTCTTGTCTGTTCCAGAAGCTCAGGTGTGGGAAGATTACCGCACTCTGTCAGCATGATCTCAGCCGGATCACCCGGAGACAGATACGTCAGTCCAAAGGTCAGAAAACTGATACCAAACAGGACGATCAGAATCTGCAGAAATCTTTTCCCGATTTGTTTTTTCGTCAAAATAATCTCCTTCCTACATCTTTCGTGAATTAAACCAATGACAGGATCGTGTTACTGTCCATTCTGGACAATAATTCCCTGATTTCTTCTCAGAAAAGCCGATTTTAGGCAAAAAAATAGCCCGTAATATGAATAAACATACATACGGACGTAAAATGACACTAAAAATTATGCTTCCCATCTACCGTAAGAATCATTCCTATCCCAATTGCAAGCAGTTCTCCTGACTTAAGTTCATCACTTCGAAATCGCCTTCCCAGACCAACTTTAACTTCACATGGTCCAGTGACATATTTCATTCCGAAGCTCCCTATTACAGTGACGGGATCGTACCGGATTTTCACCGGTTTCTCTATTAATCCTTACGGAACTTACAACGACTGGTTCAAAACCAATAAATGTTATTTATTTTTTACAAATACAGTATAGAATATTTTTTTGACTTTGTCCACTAATTCACAAAAAAACTGGATTGTA
>CAVCYJ010000169.1:0-2198 GCA_963605995.1 Holdemanella biformis
GCGGCGAGGAAAGTGGTTGAAAATACGAGGTAAAAACCCTATAATGAGTGTAATCAGGACACAAAACGGATTCAGACAAATGAAGCGGATCGCCGGTTGAGGTGATTGGGGAGGCTATTGTATGGAGAAAACAATAACGATATGTTTTGCAAATAATAAGGGCGGAAGCGGAAAATCTACTACCTGCTCTAATCTGGGAGCGGCAATGGCTCAGAAAGGAAAGAAGGTTCTTCTGGTTGATGGAGATATGCAGCTGAATCTTTCACTTGCCTTCTTTTCGGAGGACTGGGTACTGGAACAGGCAACAGGAGAGAAGAACCTGTATTATGCGATCAAAAAACAGGAAGACCTCAGTGAGTATGTGGTACATACCCCATATGAGAATCTTGATCTGATTCCGTCATCTACGTTGATGAGTTCCATAGAATATGAACTTTTTACAAAATGGCAGAGAGAATTTATTCTGAGAAAATGTCTGCAGAAAATCAAAGATACAGGATTTTATGACTATATTCTGATCGATGCACCTCCGACACTGGGCGGCTGGGTGATGAACATCCTGTGTGCGTCGGACAAAGTGATCATTCCGGTTGAGGCGAGTCCGTGGGGAATGTTCGGACTTGCAAATATGTTTGAATTTCTGAATGAAGTGAAGCAGATTTCGCCGGAGCTGGAAGTAGCCGGAATTGCAGTGACAAAAGTAGATGCAAGAAAGAGTTATTATAAACAGACAATGGAAACACTGCATGAACTGGAGGATATCCATGTATTTGACCAGATCATCAGAGTGGACAGTTCTGTAGAGTGGTCACAGGACAACAGCATTCCGGTTGTAGAATATAAGAAATCAAGCAGAAGTGCTAAAGAATATACAAATCTGGCAGAGGAGGTAATGAAGATATGTCAGTAGGAAAGGGAAGCATCCTGCGTGCTGCGAATGCAGGGGCAAAAAAGAACGTTAAAGCAGGTATAAAAACAACACCAAAGACAACACCAAAAACAGCCACAAAAACAACCGTCAGAAAGGCAACGGTGAAGGAGTCTGTTATTTCACAACAGAATGCGGAGAAACTGGAAGCAGTATTTATCACAGGTGAGAAAAAAGAAACAGATAAGAAGTTTGTTCATATAAATGATGATATGCCGGTATATCTTCTTTAAAAAATTACTTGTAAGTGCCGGGGGATTTTGTTATGCTATAGAAAAAAGAGCAAACGGTTGCGCGGCGAGTTGCGATGGGGTGTTTTTATGGGAACAGAAGAGAAGAAGGTATATACGATCGAGGATATCGCCCGGGAGCTTGGAGTAAGCAAGACTACGGTATCACGGGCTATTTCAGGAAAAGGAAGGATCAGTCAGGCTACCAGAGAAAGAGTACAGGCTTTTATCAGGGAACATGATTACAGGCCGAATGTGGTGGCAAAGGGACTGGCACAGCGCAAGACTTATAATATTGCACTGCTGATGCCGAAGGATTATGTTGCGACAGAATTTCTTTTTTTTAAGGATTGCATGAATGGAATCTGTGATGTGGCATCTGTCTATGATTATGACATTATTATTTCCATGATCGACGGTGAAGATGTGTCACAGATACAGAGACTGGATGCAAACCGGAAGGTTGACGGGTTCATTGTAAGCAGAGCAGTAGTGAGTTCCGGAGTTCAGAAATATCTGAAAACCTGCAAGGAACCATATGTAGTGATCGGACCGTCGTCAGATCCGGATGTCCCATTTGTGGACAATAAGAATCAGGAAGCGGGAAAAGAACTGACGAGCATTATGCTGATGAAGGGATTTAAGAATCTGGCACTGCTTGGCGGAAATCAGTCCTATGACGTTACGGGCAGCAGGTATCAGGGATTTCTGGAAGCACATAAGGCGATGGAGCTTCCGGTGAATGAAGCGCTGATCTTTATGGATGCAGATAACCAGGTTGCAGTGTCTGAAGCTGTGAAGAGACTGATAGAAGAAGGCGCGGATGGCGTTGTCTGTATGGATGATGTGATCTGCAGTATGTGTCTGAGCAGTCTGAGGGAAAAGAAGATACAGGTCCCGGCAGACATAAAAGTTGCGAGTATGTATGACAGCAAAAATCTGGAATACAATAATCCGCCGGTCACCAGTATCCGATTTGATACGGTAAGACTGGGAAAGATGGCCTGCGTGAAACTGCTGAAAATCCTCGGGGAGAATCC